>JANLUG010000980.1:0-14640 GCA_031363335.1 Gammaproteobacteria bacterium | reverse complement strand
CCGCGACCTGTCGGAGTTATCGATCTACGCGCGCGTCGACAACACGAGCTATCGGATTCTCAAGCACTACACCCCCGGGCCGTTCACCTTCCTGTTGCACGCATCGCGTGAAGTGCCGAAGCGACTGGTGCATCCGAAGCGCCGCTCGATCGGGATTCGTGTGCCGGATCACGTCATCGCGCAGGGTCTGCTCGAGGCGCTCGGCGAACCGATCATGTCGACGAGCCTGATCCTGCCGGACGCCACTGAGGCGCTCACCGATCCGCAGGAATTTCGGGCGGAACTCGAACGCCGCGTCGACCTCATCCTCGACGCAGGCTCGTGTGGGCTCACCGCCACTACGGTCGTCGATCTCACCGAAACCCCGCCGTTGGTTGTGCGTCCCGGGCTGGGAATATTCGAGTGATCGCACTGCCGCCGGTCTGTCGCACGTTATCCGTCGGGTATAATGCCGCGTCGGAAAATCCTAAGGACGCGGTTTGAGTAGCAATGACTCGGAGCATCGGGTCGTATCGGGGATGCGGCCAACAGGCCGACTCCACCTCGGGCACTATCACGGCGTTCTGAAGAACTGGATTCGGCTCCAACACGAGTACGAGTGCTTTTTCTTCGTCGCCGACTGGCATGCGTTGACGACCCACTACGACGAACCGTACGACATCGAGCAATACACGTTCGACACGGTCGTAGACTGGCTCGCGGCCGGCGTGAACCCGGGTTCCGCTACGTTGTTCGTGCAATCGAAGGTGCCGGAGCACGCCGAATTGCACCTGTTGCTGTCGATGATCACGCCGGTGAGCTGGCTCGAGCGCGTGCCAAGCTATAAGGACCAGCAGGCGAAACTCGGCGAACGCGACCTGTCGACCTATGGGTTCCTCGGCTATCCGGTGCTGCAGTCGGCCGACATCCTGATCTATAGGGCGGCTAACGTTCCGGTAGGGGCAGATCAGGTCGCGCACGTCGAAGTGACGCGCGAAATCGCGCGCCGCTTCAACCATATCTATGGACGCGAGCCGGGTTTCGAGCAGCACGCGGAAGCGGCCGTGAAGAAGATGGGCAAGAAGGCAGGCCGGCTGTACAGCGATTTGCGCAAGACCTATCAGACAACCGGCGACGTCGATGCGCTGCAGAAGGCGCGCGCGTTGCTGGCGGAGCAGCAGAATCTCTCGATCGGCGACCGCGAGCGTCTGTTCGGCTATCTCGAAGGCGGCGGCCGCATCATCCTGCCTGAACCGCGCGCGCTGTTGACCGAAGACGCCAAAGTGCCGGGGCTCGACGGCGAGAAGATGTCGAAGTCTTACGAGAACACGATCCGCATGCGCGAAGAGCCCAGCGTGATCGAACAGAAGATCAAGACGATGAAGACCGACCCCGCACGGGTGCGGCGCGACGATCCGGGCAATCCCGACATCTGTCCGGTGTTCGCGTTACACCAGATCTATTCGAGCGATGAAACTCGCGCATGGGCCGCCGAAGGATGCCGCACGGCCGGCATCGGCTGTCTCGAATGCAAAGGCCCGCTGATCGACGCGATCAAAGCGGAGCAGGCGCCGATTCGCGAGCGGGCGCAACAATACGAAAGAGACCGCGACATGGTGCAATCGATTCTGATGGAAGGCTCTGAAGAAGCCCGCGAAGTGGCGCGCGAGACGCTCGACGAAGTACGCGCCGCGATCGGGATCTCGCACCGGTGAGCAGCGAAGTGTCGGATCAGGCGGTGGCACCCGCGAACGCGCTGGTTCCGGGCGATCGTTTGCGTGCGCTGCGCGAAGAACGCGGCGACGACACAGAAGAGCTTTACGCGATCGTCAGCGGTGAAGCGTTCACGCAGATGCCGACGGATCTGTACATTCCGCCCGACGCGCTCGAAGTATTTCTCGAGACCTTCGAAGGGCCGCTGGATCTGCTGTTGTATCTGATCCGCCGGCAGAACCTCGATATCCTCGACATCAAGGTCGCGGAGATCACGCGGCAGTACATGCAGTACATCGAACTGATGACGGCGTTGCAGTGGGAGCTGGCTGCCGAGTACCTCGTGATGGCCGCGCTGCTCGCCGAAATCAAATCGCGCATGTTGCTGCCGCGACCGAGCTTCGACCTCGAAGACGAAGACGATCCGCGCGCGCAACTGATACGCAGGCTGCAGGAATACGAGCGCTTCAAGAGCGCGGCCGAGCAGCTGGACGCGGTGCCGCGGCTCGAACGCGATGTGTTTCGCGCCTATGCGGAACGGCCGGAGCTGACGCGTCAGCAGATCGAGCCGGAAGTGGATCTCAAGGAAGTGCTGATCGCCTTGTCGCGCGTCCTGCATCGTGCCGAGATGTACACGCGCCACGCCGTGAAGCTCGAACCGCTCTCGGTCCGGGAGCGGATGTCCGACATTCTCGCGCGCGTCAACGATGCACCGGAGGAGTTCGTCCCCTTCGTCAGCCTGTTCAACGTTCGCGAAGGACGCCTTGGCGTCATCGTGAGCTTTCTGGCGTTGATGGAGTTGATCCGCGAACGCCTGATCGATCTCGTCCAGAACGAAGCCTTCGGGCCTATTTACCTGCGCGCCGCCGTCAACTAACAGACCACGGAAGCCTCGAGATGCTGGAACTACAACGGATCAAACAGGTCGTCGAAGCCGCGCTGCTGTGCGCCGACGAGCCGCTCACGATCGACTTGCTGGAGCGGCTGTTCGCAGAAGACGAGTGCGACAAGGCGACGCTGAAGGCGGTGATCGAGACGGTTGAGGAGGAGTGCGCAGGACGCGGCATCGAACTGAAGCGGGTCGCCTCCGGTTACCGGTTTCAGGTTCGTCAGGAACTCGCCCCGTGGATGAGCCGGATGTGGGAAGACCGGCCGCCGCGCTATTCGCGAGCCGTACTCGAGACGCTCGCGCTGATCGCATACAAACAGCCGGTGACCCGCGGCGACATCGAACAGGTGCGCGGCGTGACGGTGAATTCGAACATGGTTCGCGCGTTGCTCGAGCGCGACTGGATACGCGTGGTCGGCTATCGCGAAGTGCCGGGCCGGCCCGCGATGTACGGCACCACGAAAACCTTTCTCGACTACTTCAATCTGAAGAGTCTCGACGAGTTGCCGACGTTGCCGGAGATACGCGCACTGATCGAACCGATCGAAGCGGAACTGGCCGGCGCCGGGCCGGAATATCTTGAAGGCCCACGGGTCGAATTCCCCTCAGACGTCATCGTGGCGGAAGAAGCGTCTGAGACTGCATTTGTCGAAGCGCAGAATGTGGAACAGGAGCGGTGAAGAAGCCGCGCTCTGCCGCGAAATCGGTCCGCAGAACCAAAGGCAAGCCGCGAGTCGCGGCGCCCGCGGCGGTGGTCGGACCGCGGCCCAGCGAGAAACTGCACAAGGTCATGGCCGATGCGGGCATCGGCTCGCGCCGCGAGATGGAACGCTGGATCGAGGCGGGGCGCGTCACGATCAACGGTGCCCCGGCCACGTTGGGTGACAGAGTCAGCGGCGACGATCAAGTCACCGTCGATGGCGCGCCGCTACACCATCGCGCCGAGACCACTGCTCGTGTTCTCATCATGAACAAGGCGGATGGGGTCGTGTGCACGCGCCGCGATCCCGAAGGAAGACCGACCTGTTTCGACGGGCTGCCGAAACTGACCGGCGGCCGCTGGGTAGTGGTCGGGCGGCTCGATATCAACTCCAGCGGATTGCTGCTGCTCACCAACGACGGCGCGCTGGCGCATCGGCTGATGCATCCATCGACCGGGATCGATCGAGAGTACGCCGTGCGAATTGCGGGCGTCATCGATGAAGACATGGAGCGAGCGCTGCGCGAAGGCGTGCTGCTGGACGACACCATCGCCCGTTTCACCGACCTCGCCCGGCACGACGGCGGTGCCGGTTACAACCAGTGGTATCACGTGACATTGATGGAAGGGCGCAATCGCGAAGTACGGCGATTGCTCGAATCGCAAGGCGTGCAGGTGTCGCGACTGAAGCGAGTCAGATACGGTCCGGTTGTGTTGCCTTCGTCGCTGCGTCGCGGCCATTGGCACGAAGTGTCGGTAGGCGACGTCGGCGAGTTGTATCGCATCCTCGGGTTGCCGAAACCTCAGCTCGGAAAGCGTTCGCGTCACGAGGCCGATTCGGTATTGATTCCTTACCCGGCGTTACGCAGCGTTACAGCCTGACGACGCGGTTGCGTAGTCCGACGCGTCGATTCAGTTCGAGTTCCGCATCGGCGAGCACACGGTCCGGCATTTTCCCCGCGGTCGTTTCCGCGATTGCAACGGTAACGGACGGCGCCGGCAACGCGACGGGCATTGCGGCGACCATCAAGCGGATGCGCTCCGCGAGGAATCCCGCCGAAGCGCTGTCTGCGTCGTACAACGCAACCGCAAAGGCGCGATCGCTGATGCGATAGACCCGATCCGGATCGCCGAGCACCGCGGCCATCTGCAGTGCAACGCGGCGTCGCGTGCCGGCATCGGTGGCATCGTCGATCCGGACGATGAGCAGCGTCTTCACTCCCGTCGATATCGCCGGTGCGCGCGCCAGATGGCGCAGCAGCGCGGTGCGCGTCTGCAGTGCGGTTTCGGAATCGATGTCGCTGGATGCATCGTCCGCAAAATGCTGAAGCAGCAGCCCGAGCGTCGGCAAGGCGCGCGCAAGAATCGCTTCGACCCGATTGATGTCGGCACCGCTGAATCGATTGCGAAACCGCAGCGTCACCTCGCCTAGCGAATCCCCTTTGTATCGCAGGCGGTAGCTCAGCTGATGGCGGCCGCCTTGGTCGAGGTTCACTTCGATGCCGTGCTCCGGGTCGTGGTAGTGGACGCCGATGCCCGGCAGAGCCGCGTCGAGCTCGCTCGCCAGCGACGTGATGAAGGCGCGTGGGTCGCTCTCCGATGCGTCGTGAAGGGCGACCGTGACTACGTTTGGGGCGTCGATACTCATGGTCGGCATGCTCGCGTCAAAAGTCCGGCGCGGGTTCGCGCAAGTACGTTCGAATAACTGTAATGCAGCATCCATGCCACGCGAGTGCCTGCACGGAACTGTTGTTGAATCAGGACTTTGGGCAATACGGCCGGGTGGCGGCTACGCCGGAAAGTTGGCGTTCGTCAAAGCGCCGGCACGGATTTCCGTCACACCGACCAGTCTCTGGCATCCCACTGGATCTCGGTGCGACCGCGCGCCCCGGGACCCATGAGGTACAGATAGAGGTCCATGCGCGCCTCCGGCGGCGAAACGGTCATCGGATCTTCGCCGGGGTACGCGGTGGTGCGCATCGTCGTGCGGGTGGCGCCCGGATTCAGCGTCGTTACGCGAACGCGGCCTTCGTGCGCGAGTTCGTCGGCCAGCACCTGCGCAAAGCCTTCGGCCGCGAACTTCGATGCCGCGTACGCACCCCAATACGCGCGTCCAGCGCGCCCGACGCTCGACGACGTGATCACGACGGAAGCATCGGTCGATTGGCGCAGCGCCGGGAGTACGCCCTGCGTGAGCAGAAACATCGCCTCGACGTTGACCATCATGACCCGCCGCCAGTTGGCGGCATCGTAGAACTCGAGTGGGACGCGCGGTCCGAGCATGCTCGCGTTGTGCAGCAGCCCGTCGAGGCGACCGTAGTGATCGATGATCTGGTCGTTGAGCTCGGCGTAGGCATCGGCGGTAGCGTGTTCCAGGTCGCACGGCACTATGGTTGGATCGGTATCCGTCTCTGCCTTGATTGCGTCGAAGACGCGTTCGAGTTTCTGCTGGTTTCGCCCCAACAGAACGACGTTGGCGCGGTACGCGGCGAACGTGCGCGCTGCGCAACGACCGATTCCATCGCCCGCGCCGGTGACGAGAACCGTTCGCCCCGCGAGCAAGTCATCGGAAGGAAGATAGCGCCAGCCGGGGCGCGCCGCGTCGAGTTCGGTGTACATCAGACGGCGGGTTTGATTGCGTGGAGGAAGTAATTCACGTCGACATCGGTGCCGAGCGCTGCTTTGCGCGTGAACGGGTTGTATGTCATGCCGATGATTTCCTGCGTGACCAGTCCGGCGTCGCGAACGGCGCGGGCGAGTTCGGAGGGTCGTATGAACTTGCGATAGTCGTGCGTGCCGCGCGGCACCAGGTTGAGCAGATATTCGGCACCGACTACCGCAAGCGCCCACGCCTTCGGATTGCGATTGATTGTCGAGAAGAATATGTGGCCACCGGGCTTGGCGAGCGCCGCGCACGCCGTAACGATGGATTGCGGATCGGGGACGTGTTCGATCATTTCGAGACATGCAACGACGTCGAATGCGCCGGGTGATTCAGTGGCCAGTGCCTCCGCGCTGACCTGACGATACTGCACGTCGATGCCCGATTCGACCGCATGCAGGCGCGCGACCGCGAGCGTCCCCTCGGCCAGATCGGCACCCAGCACGCGTGCGCCGCGAGCGGCCATCGCCTCCGCGAGAATGCCGCCGCCGCAACCGATCTCCACCACGCGCTTGCCGACGAGCTCGCAGTGTCGCGCGATGTAATCGACGCGCAACGGGTTGATGTCGTGCAGCGTCCGGAAATCGCCCTCGCGATCCCACCAGCGATGCGCGAGCGATTCGAACTTGGCAATTTCCGACTGATCGACGTTCTCGGTCACGATCTATCTCTACGCAGTGGAGGCAATTTCATGCGGACAACGGCGCAAGGCGGCTGGACCACACGGTCGCCCGCGCGTGGATGTCGGCCTCGTCGAGCGTCGTCGGCTTGCCGTCGTCCAGCATCCGCTGCCCCGCGATCCATGCATGACGGACGTGGCTACCCGAGGCGCCGTATATCAACGTCGATTCGGGCCGGTGTACCGGCAGCGCCGCGGAGTACGTCAGATCGACCGAGATCAGGTCCGCGTGTTTGCCGCCCTCGATCGAGCCGATCGATGCGTCGAGCCCGAGTGCGCGGGCGCCGCCCATCGTCGCCAATTCGAGTGCCTCGAACGCACTCATCGCCGACGCATCGCCGGTGATCGTTTTCGCCAGCAGCGCTGCAACGCGCACCTCGGTGAACAGATCGAGCGTGTTGTTCGCGGCGGCGCCGTCGGTGCCAAGGCCGACGACGAGTCCGCGCCGCTTGAAGCGTTCGATGTCGCATATGCCGCTGCCGAGTTTCAGGTTCGACTGCGGGCAATGCACGGCGCGCACACCAGCTTCCACGAGCAGATCGAGTTCGGCGTCGTCGACCTGCGTGAGATGGATCGCCTGCAGCCGCGGCACCAGCATGCCCATGTCGGCCAGGTACTCGATGTGACTGCAGCCGAGCTCGCGACGCGCGGCTTCGACCTCGGCAGCCGTCTCGTGCAAGTGCATGTGAATCGGTGCGTCGATTTCGTCCGCATACGTCAGCGTCTTGAGCAGATCGTTCTTGCCGAGCGCATACGCCGAGTGCGGTCCAAAGGCGATGCGAATCAGCGGGTCGTCGCGATATTCGTCGTGCAAGGCAAGGCCTTTGTGGAAGGCCTCGGCGGCATTGCCGGACCATGCGTTCGGAAATTCGATCAGCGGAAACGCAATCTGCGCGCGCATGCCGGCGTCGCGCGCGACCCGTGCCGAGACCTCTGGAAAAAAGTACATGTCGCTGAAGCAGGTCGTGCCCGACTTCAACATTTCGAGCAGCGCGAGCGCCACACCATCGGCGGCGAATTCCTGCGACATCCATTGCGCTTCGATCGGCCAGATGCGGTTCCGCAACCAGGCATCGAGCGGCAGATCCTCGGCGAGACCGCGCAACAGCACCATCGCTGCGTGGCCGTGAGCATTGACGAGCCCCGGCATCAACAGCTGTCCGTCGAGACGCTGAATTGCGCTCGCATGAAACTGTCCGTGAATCGAAGGCGTTGGCCCGATCGCCCTGATTTTTCCATCGCCGATCGCGACGCTGTGTCCCGTGAGAACCGTTCGAGCGGGCACGATCGGAAGTATCCAGGTCGGATCCAGAATGAGGTCGGCGGTGGTCGTCGGCATCGCGGGATTATATGTCGCGGTCGTCTCCAATGGCTCGGATTCGAAACCGATCGTGTTAAGCTGTCGCGTTCTTCGCACCCGCCGGTTTACAGCTCACTCCATGGCCGAATTCGAGAAAGAAATACTGCCCGTCGCGATTGAAGACGAGCTGAAGAAGTCATACCTCGCGTACGCGATGAGTGTCATCGTCGGTCGCGCGCTGCCCGATGTTCGCGACGGCTTGAAGCCGGTCCATCGCCGCGTTTTGTTCGCGATGAACGAGCTGAACAACACGTACAACCGCCCGTATGTGAAATCGGCGCGAATCGTCGGCGATGTCATCGGTAAGTACCACCCACACGGCGACGGCGCGGTGTACGACACGATCGTGCGGATGGCCCAATCGTTCGCGATGCGCTACTGCCTGGTGGATGGCCAAGGCAACTTCGGATCGGTCGACGGCGATCCGGCCGCGGCGATGCGTTACACGGAAGTGTGGATGGCGCGGATCACCAGCGAATTGCTGGAAGACCTCGACAAGGAGACGGTGCCGTACGTCGCCAACTACGACGACACGCTGCAGATTCCTGAAGTCTTACCGAATCGCGTGCCGAATCTGCTGGTTAACGGCTCTACCGGCATCGCGGTCGGAATGGCGACGAACATCCCGCCGCATAACCTGCGCGAAGTGATCGATGGCTGCCTCGCGCTGATCGACGATCCTGAGATCTCGATCGATGGATTGATGGAGTTCATCAAGGGGCCAGACTTTCCGACAGCCGCGATCATCAACGGTCGCGCCGGCATCGTCGAGGCTTACAAAACCGGCCGCGGTCGTATCTTCGTGCGTGCGCGCGCCGAGGTCGAAACCGACGAAAAGACCAACCGGGACACGATCATCGTCACGGAGATTCCGTATCAGCTGAACAAGGCGCGGCTGATCGAACGGATCGCGGAGCTGGTCAAAGAGAAGAAGATCGAGGGCATCACCGAACTGCGCGACGAGTCCGACAAAGACGGCCTGCGCGTCGTCATCGAACTGCGCCGCGGCGAGTCGGGCGAAGTGGTTCTGAACAACCTCTATAGCCAGACGCAGCTGCAAGGCGTTTACGGCATCAACTGTGTGGCGCTCGTCGACGGGCAGCCGCGCGTGCTCAACCTGAAGCAGGTGCTCGAAGCGTTTGTCAAACACCGTCGCGAGGTGGTGACGCGTCGAACGGTGTTCCTGCTGCGTCGGGCGCGTCAGCGCGGGCACATCCTCGAAGGACAAGCCGTTGCGCTCGCGAACATCGACAAAGTGGTGGAGCTGATCCGCTCGTCGCCGGACGCCGCTGAAGCGCGCACGCGCCTGATGGGACAGGGCTGGACGTCGGCGAACGTCACCGAGTTGCTCGCCCGCGCCGGCAGTAATGCGTGCCGCCCCGAAGGATTGGACGAGCAATATGGATTCCGCGACGGGCTCTACTACCTGTCCGAAGAACAGGCGCAGGCAATTCTCGACCTTCGCCTGCACCGATTGACGGCGCTCGAACAGGGCAAGTTGATCGACGAATACCAGGAAATACTCGACGAGATCACCGAATTGCTGGCGATCCTTGCGTCGACGGAACGGTTGCTCGAGGTCATTCGCGGCGAGCTGAGAGACATCCGCGAGAAGTACGGCGACGATCGCCTCACTGAGATCGTTAGCAGCCATCTCGATCTATCGATCGAAGATCTGATCACCGAAGAAGACATGGTGGTAACCGTGTCCCACCACGGCTATGCGAAGACGCAGCCTGTAACGGACTATCAGGCGCAACGGCGCGGTGGCCGCGGGCGCGCCGCGACGGCGGTAAAAGACGAAGATTTCGTCGAGCACCTGCTCGTCACGTCGAGCCACGACACGCTGTTGTGTTTCTCGAACTTCGGCAAGGTGTACTGGATCAAGGCGTACCAGATTCCGCAGGCGAGCCGCGGCGCGAAGGGTAGGCCGCTGGTCAACATGCTGCCGCTCGACGCCGAAGAGCGGATCACCGCGATTCTGCCGATCCGCGACTTCACGGCCGATGCGTTCGTCTTCATGGCCACCGCGAACGGCACCGTGAAGAAGACCCCGCTGGAACAGTTCTCGCGGCCGCGCACCAGCGGTCTGATCGCGCTCGATCTCGACGCAGGCAACACGCTCGTCGGCGTCGCGTTGACGGACGGTCACTGCGATGTGCTCGTGCTGTCGAGCTCTGGCAAGGCGGCGCGCTTCAAGGAATCCGACCTCCGCGCCATGGGCCGGTCCGCGCGCGGTGTGCGCGGCATACGACTGATCGGCGGACATCGCCTGATCGCGCTGCTCGTCCCTCAGGAAAACGGCTACATTCTGACGGCCAGCGAACACGGCTACGGTAAGCGCACTCAGGTCGTGGACTTTCCGCTGAAAGGCCGCGGTACACAGGGCGTGATCGCGATGCAGGTCAGCGAACGCAACGGCGCGCTGGTCGGCGCTGTGCAGGTGTTCGACGGCGATGAACTGATGCTGATCAGCGATCAGGGCACGTTGGTCCGGATTCCGGCCGGCCAGGTCTCACTCGTCGGCCGCAACACCCAGGGCGTACGTCTGATTGCGATACGCGACGACGAACGGCTGGTCCGGATTGCGCGACTCGTCGAATCGGAAGTGGGCGGCGACGAGATCATCGAAGCCGACGATGACGCATTGGATACGGGCGCGGATACGAGCGCACCTGAAGTAGAGTAAACCGATGAAACGAGCATTCAATTTCTCTGCGGGCCCGGCGGCGTTGCCGCTGGAGGTGCTCGAAGAAGCGGCGGCCGAGCTTTTCGATTATCGCGGTACGGGCATGTCCGTGATGGAAATGAGCCACCGCAGCGCGGAGTTCATCGACATCGCGCAACGGGCCGAGGCGGACCTGCGCGAACTGCTCGATGTGCCCGACGACTACGCGGTGCTGTTCCTGCAAGGCGGCGCGACGGCGCAGTTCGCCGCGGTGCCCCTCAATCTACTTGGCGACAAGATCGCGGCGGATCACGTCAACACCGGTGCGTGGGCGAAGAAAGCGATCAGCGAGGCGCAACACTATTGCCTTGCCAATGTCGCGGCGAGCTCCGAGGCGACGAACTTCGACCGCATTCCGCCACGCGCAGAGTGGCAGCTCGATCCAAAAGCCGCGTATGTGCACATCATCGGCAATGAGACGATCGGCGGCGTCGAATACCACGACATTCCCGACGTCGGCGACGTGCCGCTGGTTACCGACATGTCGTGCACGCTGCTGTCGCGCCCGATCGACGTTTCCCGATTCGGCGCGATCTACGCCGGTGCACAAAAAAAAATCGGCCCGGCCGGGCTCGTGCTGGTGATCGTTCGTCGCGACCTGCTCGGCCGCGCGCGCGCCGACACGCCGAGCGTTCTGGACTGGGGGCTTTACGCCGACAACGACTCGATGTTGAACACGCCGGCGACTTACTCCTGGTACATCGCCGGTTTGGTGTTCCGCTGGATCAAACGTCAGGGCGGCCTCGCGGTAATGGCACAACACAATCGCGCCAAGGCGCAGAAGTTGTATCGTGCAATCGATTCCAGCAATTTCTATCGTTGCCCGGTCGTCGAACGCGATCGTTCTTTGATGAACGTGACGTTCACCCTTGCGGACGAGGCGCTCGACAAGGCGTTCGTAAAAGGCGCCGAGGCGAGGAGCATGCAGAATCTGAAGGGTCATCGCAGCGTCGGCGGGATGCGCGCGAGTATCTACAACGCCGTTCCGGAAGCGGCGGTCGATGCACTGATCGAGTACATGGCGGCGTTCGAAACGGAACACGGCTGATGGCCAAGGAGAAAGGCGGCAAAGTCGACGAGCTGCGCGAAATTCGCGGGCAGATCGACACGATCGATCGGGAGTTGCAGCGGCTGATCAACGAGCGCGCGGCGTGTGTTCTGCGCGTTGCCGAGATCAAGACGGCCGACTCCGGCGACGAAGCGCCGGTGTTCTATCGTCCCGAGCGCGAAGCGGAGATCCTCGCGCGCGTTAAGCGCGAGAACACCGGACCGCTGCCCGACAACGATATGGCGCACCTGTTCCGCGAGATCATTTCCTGCTGTCTCGCGCTCGAGCAACCGCTGACGATCGCTTATCTCGGGCCTTCAGGAACGTATACCGAAGCGGCGGCCGTCAAACAGTTCGGGCACTTCGCGACGACGCGCTCCGTCGCGACCATCGATGAAGTGTTCCGCGAAGTTGAGGCGGAAGCCGCGCATTACGGCGTGGTGCCGGTGGAGAATTCCACCGAGGGGATGGTCAATCACACACTCGACTGTTTTATGACATCGCCGCTGCGGATCTGCGCCGAAGTCGAGTTGCCGATTCATCATTCGTTGATGGTGGCGGCGACGACCGAACGAAGCGCGATCGCCACGATCTATTCGCATCAACAATCGTTGGGCCAATGTCGGCGATGGCTCGATTCGCATTTTCCCGGCATCGAACGCGTTGCCGTGAACAGCAACGCCGAGGCGGCGCGCATGGTCGCGACACGCAACGACTGCGCGGCGATTGCGGGCGACATGGCAGCGCAACGATACGGTCTGCGCGTGCTGTCCGCGAATGTCGAAGACCGGCCCGACAATAAGACCCGTTTTCTCGTGATCGGCCGGCAGAAGGTCGGCCCGAGCGGACGTGACAAGTCGTCGATCCTCGTATCGACGCGCAACGAACCCGGCGCGCTGTACCGCGTGCTCGAACCTTTCCACCGGCACGGCATCAGTCTGACGCGCATCGAAACGCGGCCGTCGCGAACCGGCAGTTGGACGTACGTATTCTTCATCGACTTCGACGGCCATGAATCCGAGCCTGCGATAGAAGCGGTGTTGAAGGACGTGCGCGCGGTATCGATGGAAGTGAAGTCGCTCGGTTCGTATCCGCAGGACGTCGTATGACTCAGTTCGTTGACCGATGGGCGAATCGCGACATCCTGACGCTGCAGCCCTATCAGGTAGGCAAGCCGATCGAGGAGTTGCAGCGCGAACTCGGCGTCACCGACGTGATCAAGCTGGCGAGCAACGAAAACCCCCGCGGTCCCGGTCCGGCCGTGCTAGCCGCGATAGCGCGCGCGGCCACGACCTTATCGCGCTATCCCGACGGCAGCGGTTACCGGCTCAAGCAGGCGCTAGCACGACACTTGGGCGTCGCAGCGGAACAGATCTCGCTCGGCAACGGCTCCAACGACGTGCTCGAACTGGTTGCGCGCGTTGCGTTGTCGCCGGGAAACGAGGGCATCGTATCAGCGCATGCATTCGTGGTTTATCCGCTCGCGGTCATCGCGCACGGCGGCAAGCTGGTGACCGTGCCGGCACAGGCGTGGACGCACGATCTCGACGCAATGGCGCGTGCCGTGACTTCCCAAACGCGAATCGTCTTCGTCGCGAATCCGAATAATCCCACCGGTACGTGGGTGAACAAGCAGGCGCTAACGAGGTTCCTCGACCGCATTCCCGAACATGTCATTGTCGTGCTCGACGAAGCCTACTTCGAATATCTGCAGGCTCCCGACTATCCGAACGGGATCGAACTGGTCGATCGTTTTCCGAATCTGGTTGTAACCCGGACATTCTCGAAGATCCACGGCCTCGCCGGCATGCGGATCGGATACTGCGTGTCGCATCGAGACATCGCGGATCTGCTCAATCGGGTTCGCCAGCCGTTCAATGTTTCGTCGCTCGCGCTCGAGTGCGCGGAAGCCGCCCTCGGCGATCAGGAATTCGTGCGCCGCAGCCGGGAAATCAACGATGAGGGCATGGCGCAGTTGCGCAAGGGGCTCGATCAACTTGGCGTCGAGTACATTCGCTCGGGCGGCAATTTTCTGTGCATCGACCTCAAACGACCGGCAGCACCGGCGTACGACGCGCTGTTGCGCCTCGGCGTGATTGTTAGGCCGATCGCGGGATACGGCATGCCGCACCATCTGCGCGTTACCGTGGGGCTGCACGAAGAGAATGCGCGCTTCCTGGATGCCCTGGCGCAGGTCCTCTGATCGCACCCATGTCGCGCCTCCTCGTCATCGGCACCGGACTCCTCGGCGGATCGTTTGCGCTGGCGATGCGGAAAGCCGGGTGCTTTGCGCAAATCGACGGGTACGATTCGCAAGTGTCGGCAACGACAACCGCGCGGCAGCTTGGACTGATCGACGGGGTGGTCACCGATCTCGGTGCGGCGGTCGCGACAGCGGATGCCGTATTGATTGCGATACCGACTAGCGCGATCGCGCCACTCGTGCAGCAGATCGGAAAGCATGTCCGCGCAAAAGTGTCGAGCGTGTTCGATGTCGGCAGTGTGAAGGGCAGTGTGATCGACGCGCTGCGTAAAAGTGGCGGCGTTCCACCGTGGTTCGTGCCGAGCCATCCGATGGCGGGTTCGGAGCTTCGTGGAACCTCCGCTGCCGACGCCGAGCTGTTTCGCGGGCGACCTGTGATCCTGACGCCCGAGGCGGAGACAGAGCGCGACGCGCTCGAACGGGTGCGCGGCTGGTGGAGTGCGACGGGCG
Source organism: Gammaproteobacteria bacterium (assembly GCA_031363335.1). Lineage (GTDB taxonomy): Bacteria > Pseudomonadota > Gammaproteobacteria > Pseudomonadales > Azotimanducaceae > DATJGR01. Next base: position 169 of record JANLUG010000980.1, on the reverse strand, counting down.
CGCATGTCGTCGAAACGAGCGCTGCGGTGCACGACGAAATGGTCGCGTTGACGAGCCATCTTCCGCATCTCGTTGCCTACGCCTTCATGAACTGGGTCGATCAGCCGCACAGCGGCGCCCCCCGCGACTTTGCGGGTCCGGGCCTGCAGGATTTCACGCGGATCGCGGC
>JANLUG010000841.1:0-2336 GCA_031363335.1 Gammaproteobacteria bacterium | reverse complement strand
CCGCTTTCAGAATCGTTGCGCGGCGCGCGGGAGTAGCCGCTCTAGGTTTCGGTTGTTTGGCCATCGAGCGGAATCCTAATCTAGAATCATGTTCTAGTAAAAGATTCGACGATTCGCTAGAGTTGCTCGATCCTATTTCCCGGAATGGAGCCCATCGATGGACATCGACCTCTCCGCGGACGACCTCGCGTTCCGCGACGACGTGCGCGACTTCCTCAGCAGCAATGCCTACAAGCCCGGCACCGACTACATGGGCTGGCGCAGCGAGTGGTTCGCCAAGGCGGCGGCAAAGGGCGGCTGGGACATTCCGAAATGGCCAAAAGCTTTTGGCGGCCCGGGTTGGTCGCCGACGCAGCACTACATCTGGGAACAGGAAACCGCGACCGCGATGCTGCCGTTCGACATGCCGTTCGGCGTCGGCATGCTCGCGCCGATCCTCATGGGCTACGGCTCGAAGGAACAACAGGATCGCTTCCTGCCCGACATCCGCGCGCGCAAAGTGAATTGGTGTCAGGGCTACTCTGAACCGGGCGCCGGTTCCGACCTCGCGGCGCTGAAGACGAAGGCCGAACTCTCCGCGGACGGTAAGACCTACACCGTGAACGGCACGAAGATCTGGACCACCGCTGCGCACATGGCCGACTGGATCTTCTGTCTCACGCGCACCGCAGATACCGGCAAGCGCCAGGAAGGCGTCACGTTCCTGCTGTTCCCGATGAAACAACCCGGCATCGAAGTGAAGCCGATCATCACGTTGGGCGGCAGCCACACGGTCAACATGGTGCACATCAACGACGTCAAAGTGCCGGTCGAGAATCGCATCGGCGAAGAAGGCCAGGGCTGGACGTACGCAAAAGGTCTGCTGCAACACGAACGCACCGGCCTCGCCGGCGTATCGCGGTCGATCGTCGCGCTGGCAAAACTGAAGGAACAGGCCGGCAGCGTGAAACGCGGCAACGGTTCGTTGATGGACGAACCGGCGTTCCGTTCGAAAGTCGCAGCGCTCGAAGTGGATCTGATGGCGCTCGAGTTCACCGAGCTGCGCAGCCTTGCGGCGGCGTCAGCGGGCGGCACGCTCGGACCCGAGTCATCGATCATGAAACTGAAAGGCACCGAGATTCAGCAGCGCATCGCGAAGCTGACCGTCGAAGCCGGCGGCATCTATTCGGCAGGCTGGGGCCATCCGGTCGGACCGAAGTTCGCGCGCAACGGCATGTCGAGTTATCTCAGCAGCCGCGCGTATACGATCTACGGCGGTGCGAGCGAAGTGCAGAAAGACGTGATCGCGAAGAACGTGCTCGGCATCAAGAGCGGCAAGAAGAAGTAGGCGGAGACAGACATGAATTTCGATTTGAGTTCGGAACAGCAGCTGCTGAAAGACAGCGTCGAGCGGTTCGTCGCCGACAACTATTCGCTCGACGCGCGCATCAAGGTTACCGACGCGGAGCCTGGCTTCTCCAAAGCGCATTGGAAGTCATTCGCCGACCTCGGTTGGCTGGCGCTGCCGTTCGCTGAAGCCGACGGCGGGTTCGGCGGCGGCCCGATCGAAACGATGCTGCTGATGGAAGCATTCGGTAAGGGTCTCGTCGTGGAGCCGTATCTCGCGAGCGTCGTGCTCGGCGGCGGTGCGCTGCGTCGCGGCGCATCGAAAGCCGTGAAGGATTCGATTCTTCCCGGCGTTGTAGACGGCAGCAAACAACTCGCATTCGGCTACGCCGAAGAACAGGCGCGCTTCGATCTGGAAGACGTCGTTACCACCGCGAAGGCCGATTCGAACGGATTCGTATTGAACGGCACCAAGTCGGTGGTGCAGAACGCAGCGACGGCCGATTACATCGTCATCTCGGCGCGCACGTCGGGCGGTCAGGTCGATCGCGCCGGGATTTCGCTGTTCCTGATCGATGCGAAAGCAGACGGCGTGGAACGCGACAACTATCCCACCGTCGACGGTCTACGCGCGTCCGAAGTGAAACTGACGAACGTCCGCGTCGATCGCGATCGGTTGATCGGCGAAGTCGGCAAGGGTTATGCAATCCTCGAAGCGGTTGCCAACGACGCCATTCTGGCGCTGTCCGCGGAAGCGGTCGGCGCGATGGAAGTGCTGTACAAAGACACTGTCGAATACACCGGGCAGCGCCAGCAGTTCGGTCACGCGCTGTCGGAGTTCCAGGTGCTGCAGCACCGCATGGTCGAGATGTTCATGGAATACGAGCAGTGCAAATCGCTGCTGTTCCGCGCCACGCTCGAATCGGCCCAAGGAATACCCACCGCACAACGCACGATCCATGCGCTGAAGCACCTGGTCGGCAAAGCCGGCACCTTCATCGGCGAGAACG
>JANLUG010000969.1:0-2727 GCA_031363335.1 Gammaproteobacteria bacterium | reverse complement strand
GTCGAGGTCGGGCTCGACTACCACGGAGAGCGGTTGATGTGGCAGATCAATGCCTACTATCAGCGGGTCGCCGACTTTATTTACCTCCAGGAGGTCGATACCGGGCTCAATGCCGACGGCGGTGGCGTGGCGGATCGCGTCGACGCAGAAGGGACGTTTGATCCCACAGACAAGCTGCTGCTGGTCGACCACCAACAGAAGAATGTGAAGTTCTACGGTTTCGAGGCTCAGATGACGTATGCAGTACTGACCGAACCGGTGGCCGTGAACGGCGCGGTTTTCGCAGACAAGGTGATTGGCCAACTGGCGTCGGGCACGAATCTGCCGCGCATTCCACCGGCCCGTTACGGATTCGGGCTCGATGCTGCGCGCGGTGCGTTGAGCGCAAATGTGAGCCTGGTGCACGCGATGTCGCAAGACAACCTCGGCCCGCTCGAAACACCAACGAACGGTTACACCCTGCTGACCGCGGATCTCGGCTATCGATTCGGCTTCGGCGGCTTCGGCGAACAGGCCTGCGAGTTGTACCTTCAAGGGCGCAACGTGCTCGACCAGGAAGCCCGCCGCGCAACATCGTTCCTGAAGGACGTGGCGCCGTTGCCGGGCGCATCCGTCGTCGTCGGCCTGCGTGTGAGCCTGTGATGGTGGCGGGCGATCAGCGACCTGACCAGCGAGCAACGCAGGCTAATCGCCCGCACCGACATTTCAAACGCCATCTATGCCTCACCGCGTTGACCGCGGTGCTGCTCGTCGGACTCGATTCTTCGCAGCGCGCCGGCGCAGTCGTCACCGAGGCGCCGAAGCCTTATCACCCTCAGCTTGTTTCACCGGAGGCGGTGGTCGCAAAGTCGGGTCTCGCGATCAACCGGCTGATTGTTCCCGACAACCATACGAACGAACACGTGCCGATGGTCGTCGAGTTGAACGTGGAGTCCGGCGACACGCTGATTGCGCTGCTCGCGCAGGTCGGCGTGCTGATGTCGGATGCCTATGCGGCTGTGCGCGCGCTCGAGCCGGTGTTCAGCGCGCGCGATGTGCGGCCGGGTTGGGCGCTACACGTGACGGTGCAGCCGCAGGATCCGCCGCGGCTCGCCACGCTGCAGTCGATTGCGTTTCAACCGAGCGTCGAACGTGAGATCAAAGTGTCGCGTCGCGACGTCGACAATGGCGATCCGTTTCTGGCGGTCACCATTCCGCATCCGCTGCATCGCGTCAGCAGCTTGACGAGCGGCACGATCGACAATGGTCTGTTCAACGCCGGCACCGCCGCCGGTGTGCCGCACGAGCTGCTGGTCGAAGCGATTGCGCTATTCAGTTTTGAGGTAGATTTCCAGCGCGACATTCGCGCCGGCGATCAGTTCGAGCTCTTCTACGACACGTTCAACGACGAGAAAGGCGACTTCGGTAAAGCCGGTGACATCTACTACGCGAAGCTCGTGCTGCGCGGAAAGGCGATGCAGTACTACCGCTTCACGCCTCGCAGCGGCACGTCGGATCTGTTCTCGCCGGATGGTCATTCGATCCGGAAAGCGTTGTTGCAGACGCCGGTGGACGCTACTCGCATCTCCTCCACCTACGGCATGCGCCGTCATCCGATTCTCGGTTACACGCGTATGCACCGCGGCGTCGATTTCGCGGCGCCTGCCGGCACTCCGGTGCGCGCGGCAGGGGACGGCCAGGTAGTTGCAGCGGGAGATGGCGGAAGCTACGGCAACTACATTCGCATTCAGCACAACTCGAAGTACAGCACCGCATACGCGCACCTGACGGGGTTTGCGAGGGGCGTGTCAAAAGGCGTGCGCGTGCGTCAGGGTGAAGTGATCGCATATGTCGGCTCGACCGGCCGCGCCACCGGCCCGCACCTGCACTACGAAGTGCTGGTCGGCGGCCAACAGGTGAATCCGCGCGGCGTTCGACTGCCCTCCGGAGAGTCGCTCGCCGGCGACGATCTGCGCGCGTTCAAACTGCGCCTGCAGGAAGTCGAAGCGATGCGGGTGAGCCGCGAACTCAAAGGCGCGACGATCGCTTCGACACGAACCGCCGGTTGTGATGCGGCGGCGAAAGATCTCACCGTTTTACCGCGGGCCGCCTGCTGATAAGTCCTCAATCGTGGCCTTTTACAACTAGCCGCGAATGGCTCAGGTGAACACCAGCTTGAGCCCTGCAATGATCAGCACGATCGCCAGCAGTCGTTTGACGATCAACGGCGGCAGATGACGACTGCCGAGGCGTGAGCCCAATGTGCCGCCGACTGCCGCGGCCGCGACCAGTGCAACGGCGAAACTTGGAAAGACCTTCGTTGCGCTTATGTTCCCCATGAGTCCCGACGCAGAGTTGAGCAGAATGAACGGTGCCGAAACCGCGGATGCGGTACTCGTTCGTGCCCAATGCATGAAGATCAACAGCGGTGTGAGGAAGATGCCGCCGCCGGTGCCCGTCAAACCTGAAAGCAGGCCGAGGCTTGCTCCTATGCCGAAGGCCACCGGCCTGCCTGGGGACTTCGGCTCACGTTCGGGAGGCGGCCGAATGAGGAACTGAGCGGCGGAGACGAGCAGCACGCATCCGACCGCCACTTTGAAGACATGCGCGGGAAGGTTGAGATAGCCTCCCAAGAACGCAAACGGAACTGAGAGGAGCGCGAATGGCCAGAACAAATTCCATGAGAAGTGCCCGGCGCGCCAGAACTGCCAACTCGTGATCGATGCCACAAGGACGTTCAGCGCCAGC
>JANLUG010000861.1:0-2156 GCA_031363335.1 Gammaproteobacteria bacterium | reverse complement strand
TGTACGTCTCGCACGACGACATCATCGCCGCGAAGCTCGAGGCTCGCAAAGCCAGAAGGCTATCGCGTCGATGAAACCGCCAGTCGCCTATTGCGCGCCGCGGGCGGCTTCCATGTAGTGCCGCAGCGTATCCGACCACTTCGTCATGATCTCGTCGGCCGCCCTGATGTTGCCGACCTTCGATCCCCACGTAAACATGCCGTAGTTGCTCGACGATTCAGGGTCTTCCACTCGCGCCAATAGCTTGCTCGTTACGGAGTCGTAGAGTTCGAGATAGAGCGTCATTTGGCCCGCCGACGTGGAGAACGTCTGCTCGTCCGGATCTTCCATATCCTGAGGCGCGGCAATCGAGAGGTTGATGATCGCGGGTCGCAGCACGAGCACGTCCGGCGCCGCATCGTCGACCAGCTGGAAGCCGCCCTGTTGTAGTTGCGCGACGAACACCTTCTTGAATTCGGCGGCGAGTTCCGCCTCGGTCTGTTTGATCTGGTCTTCAGTGATCGGAACGTTGAAGTTCGTCTGCATGTTCTCGCGCCAGTTGGGCGCGAAGCTGACGAAGCAGTCGAGGATCGCGAACTTCGTATACGGTTTGAGCGAAGCGCCCGGTTTCACGTATACCAACGCAAACTCGGTATTCTTCATCAGGTGCAAACCATCCGGAGAAACTGCCGGCGGATCGTCGCTCATCGCCGCCGCAGCAAAGACGAGACTCAGCAAAGCGGTTATCGCGGCAACACTCCGCGGCATCCATCGAACGGCCATTTCATCTCTCCCCAGAAGTTTTGATTTGTACGCGCACCGAACGCGGCGGACATACTGACAAATCGACGGGGGTCTCGCCAGTGCAGCGAGGAGGATCAGCGAGCCGCGGCTTCGAGCGTTTCTACGAGGTCCTGGAACGCTTCGCGATTCGATTCGTTCATCGACATCAGGATGCGGTGCGCGTCGAGCACGCGCTGGCGCATATCCTCTTCGCTGCAGTCGAACGGATTGAGTTCGCCGAACTGTTCCTTGTGTTCGAGCGGCACTTCGATGATGTGGAAAACGTCGTCGAATCCCATCGTCTTCAACACGCGGGTGATATCGGCGTTGGTCGATACCAATGTCGGCACGAAGCCGAAGCGCTCCTGCGCGCGGATCGACAGCTTCGCCAGAATGCCGAGCGACGTGCTGTCGATTCCGGTCGTTCGTGTCAGATCGACGACGACGGATTTGAATCCCGTGTCGGACAACATCGCATCGAGAAACGTATCGACGGCCGCGCACAACGTCACACGCACGTCGCCTACAAATTTCATCAAGTACACGCCGTGGTGGTGCGCCACCAGAATTCGGCCGTTGTTCGACAACGCGTTCACATCACGCCTCTTTCGTGATCACCAGACAGGCGATGTCGTCCGGTCCGGCTTCACGCTGATCGAGTCCGAGCACATGCCACAATTCGCTTCCCGTCGAATGCGTCGTTTGGACCCCTTCGAGCAGGCGCCGTTCCTTCTCCGCAAGCCCCACCGGACCCATGATCTCCAGCACGCCGTCCGAAACCATCGCGAGTGTCAACGGGCCGCGCAGCGGCTCCCGATTCGATACCCAGGACACACCTTCGAACAAACCGACCGGCTTTCCGGCCACTTCCAGATAGCGGCAACCGCCATCGTCGCAGAGAATCGCCGCCGGAAAGTGCCCGCCGTTCGCGTAGGCCAGCGAGTCGTCGGCCAGGTCGATCACGCCGATGAATACTGCCACATGCTTATCCAGCTGATTGTCGAGGAGTTCCCGATTCAAGGCCGCCAGAATCTCGCCCGGCGCCTTCAGCATTTTAGGTCGATATTCGCGTCGCAACCGACGTGAGAAGTTTTTCAACAAAACGGTTACGAACGCCGACGACGCGCCGTGACCGGATACGTCGGCCATGTAGAAGGCAAAGTGACGGTCGGTGATGCGGAAATAGTCGACAAAATCGCCGCTCAGCATCAGCGACGGAAACAGTTTGTGCCGCAGCCGATAGCGGTCGATCGCCATCGGACTAGGCGGCAGCATGCCCATCTGGATGTAGCGCCCCGCACGCTGGTCGCGCTGGAACTCGCGTAGCTGCGCACGCGTGCGCGCCTCCTCAGCGGTCGCAGGTGCGGCTATCCGCGCGAGGCGGCCACCGCGGC
>JANLUG010000823.1:0-2645 GCA_031363335.1 Gammaproteobacteria bacterium | reverse complement strand
GCGAGATCATGGCGACGGGTACGCCGGAACAGCTCGCCAAGCACAAGAAGTCGCACACGGGGAAGTTTCTGAAAGCGTTGTTGTAGCAGGCTCGACGCTTAACGCGCGTACAAACGTACGGTGGCGAACTTCGGTGCCCTGTACCAGAAGTCGACCTTGCGGATGACATGGTCGTTCCCGGTCAGCGCGACCTCCGGCGTAAAGGCTCCGGATACAAGCGCTTTTCCCTTCAGATCGACGGCTTTTGTCGAGCCGTGCGCGAACGTAACGACGAGGCGATCGATCGCGACCGTCCCGCCGTCAACTTGAAGCCGGAGACTCACGAACGATCCTCGCGCCGACGGCAGACGGATTTCCTCGTGCTGCGCCGCGGTTGCGCCGGACGGCGTCGCCGTCACCGCGGTTGAAGACAACAAGTGCCAGACCTCAGCAGCATTCGCCGTCGCGGCGACGAATACCAAGAGCAACGCGGTCGGAATGAGTCGTTGTACGCGCAATTCGATGACTGTCCGTTCAATCGTTCTCGGATATCTTACGCGACGATCGACGGATGCGTTGTGTCGCTCAGCCCAATGAGTCCGCAAATCCTTTGATGTCGCGAATCGTCGCCGCGTATACCTCCGGCATTGCGCCGCGGAAGATGCAGTCGCCGGCGTGGCACGTACCGTTGACGGTTCGACTCACCGCGCTGACGCCTGCGTCGAGCAGCTTGCGGAAATAGGCGAGCCCTTCGTCGCGCAGCGGGTCGAGTTGATTGACCGAGATGACGTGCGGCGGTAACCCCCGCAAGTCCGCGGCGGACCCGTGGAGCGGCCATACAAGTGGATTCGTCGCGTTCGCGCCAGTCGGGTCGTAGACACGAGCGAGCATTGCCATCAGCGTGCAGCCGATGAAGTAGTCGTCGTTTTCGTGCAGCGACGTCAGTTCGCGCGGCTTCTGCGCATACATGCCGGAGATGTACGGGCATTGCGCGTACACACCGTCGATCTGATTGATGCGACCGTCCCGTTTTGCTTTGAGTGTCGTTGCGAGCGTGAGATTACCGCCGCCGGATTCACCCGACACGATCAGCTTCGAGATTCCAAGGCGGGCTTTGTTGTCGGTAACCCACTGCAACGCGCTCGTGCAGTCGTTCAGTCCGGCCGGAAATGGATGTGATCCCAGCTTGCCCGCGCCGTTACGGAACTCGACGCCGACCACCACCATGCCCACCGCCGCCAGTTCATCGCGCCAGCGCACGTACTGTGCGTCGGCCGCCGCGCCGATCACCATGCCGCCGCCGTGGATATGCAGCATGCCCGGTACCGCGCCGCGCGCGGAGGCAGGCCGATGAATGAACAGCTTGATCGCATTGCCGTCTACGCCGCGGATGACTTCGGTTGCGGACGTGACACCTTTGACGGGCGGCAGCGACGTGATCAGCACCTCGAACGCGGCGCCGAAGCCTGCCTCCGCCTCTGCGGCAAATTCGCGCAGATGCTCGATGGGCGCGGTCGCATCGATCGGCGGGGGCGGACCAGTAACATCGAGCCCGAGCGCCGCCATCGCCGCCAGCATCCGCGGATCGGCGCGCGGATCGTCGCGCAGTTGCATTGCGGGTGAGCCGAGCCGGCCGGGAAGAATCGGGAGTGCTGCGCTGGTCATGGTGTTCGCCCCTTATCGCACACAGATTGGTGGTGCGGGCGAGGATGGTGCATGCGGTCGACCTTTGTCGAGCGCGCCGCGTCTGGTAGTTAACGTACGTGCTGGGTCTTGAAGGGTCGCGAGCGCTTGCCTTCCGCGGCACCGCCGGTGCCCTTCGGCTGGAAGCGCGGCACCAGGTGCTTCTTACCGTTGCCGATCAGTTCCGCGCGACCCATCTTGTGCAACGCTTCGCGCAGCTGCGGCCAGTTGTTGGGATCGTGGTAACGCAGGAAAGCCTTGTGCAGCCGCCGCTGTTTCAGGCCCTTCACCGCAACGACCTCTTCGCTATCGCGCGTTACTTTGCGCAGCGGGTTCTTGCCGGAGTGCCACATCGCGGTGGCGGTGGCCATCGGCCCCGGCAGAAACGCCTGCACCTGATCGGCGCGGTAACCGTTCTGCTTCAACCACAGCGCGAGTTCCAGCATGTCTTCGTCGGTCGTCCCGGGATGCGCCGCGATGAAGTATGGGATCAGGTACTGCTCCTTACCTGCCTCGTTAGAGAACTTGTCGAACAGCTCTTTGAACTTGTAGTACGTGCCGACACCCGGCTTCATCATCTTCGACAACGGGCCCTCGCCGATCGCCTCGGGCGCGATCTTCAGATAGCCGCCGGTGTGATGCTGGGCCAGTTCCTTTACGTACTCCGGCGATTCGATCGCGAGGTCGTAACGTACACCGGATGCGATCAACACCTTCTTGATGCCGGGTAACGCGCGCGCTTTGCGATACAGCTCGATCAGCGGTGCGTGGTTGGTGTCGAGATTCGGACTCTCGCCGGGATAGACGCACGTCGGCCTGCGACAGGCCGATTCGTTCTCGCGGCTCTTGCACGCGAGCCTGTACATGTTCGCCGTCGGTCCGCCGAGATCCGAGATCACCCCGGTGAAGCCTTCGACAGTGTCGCGAATAGTCTCGATCTCGCGCAGCACCGATGCTTCCGAACGGCTCTGGATGATGCGGCC
>JANLUG010000765.1:0-3134 GCA_031363335.1 Gammaproteobacteria bacterium | reverse complement strand
CTGTACCAGGAGAGCGACGCGATCCGTGGCTTTTACGCGTTCGTGCGGGAAGCCTCGCTCGGCTGGGACGGTCGCAATCCAGTGAGGATGCTATGAACACGAAAACACCAAACCACCACCTGAGCGCGATGCGTTGCCCGGTGCGCCAGTAAGACGTCGACTTGTTTCAGCCGGTGCGCAGGAACACTGGTACGAGGCATACGAGATCCTGCATCGCGAGGCGCCGGTGCTGCGTCTGCCGGGCGAAGGTCCCACGCCGGGCAGCGACGGATTCATGCTGACGAAGTACGCCGACATCGCTGCCGTCGTGCGTGACCCGGTGTGATTCCCGCCGACGCTGTCGCTGGCCGTGTATCAGCTGAAACAGACCGGTCTGCCGCCGGAGCAGCTGCCGCAGACGAATGCGATGATCGCGTCGATGCTGACGCTGCGCCCAACGATCGAACTGTGGCGCGCGCATCGGCAGGAACTGACCGATCCGTGGGTTGGGCCCGGCGCCGGCCGCCACACGGAGACGAAAGGCGGGCTAGTTACCCGTCGTTCGCGAACGCGCCCACGCGCGAGCATCGGCCGAAGCAACCCATCGCAATGCGTTGTGCAGCAGCCGGCTAAAGCCCGGATTCGCGAACGCGTGCGGACCATCGCCGACATCTGAGACCACGACCGGGCTCGCTCCCGCGGCGTTCGCCCAGACGATCAGATTGCTGCCGGGCGGATGGTCCCATGCCGCTTGTTCCTGCGAGGGTGCAAGCGGCGGCGGAGTGAAGTTGTTGGCGAGGAAGTCGTACTGACCGCGCAGCAGCGGCAGAACGCGCGATTCGAAGCTGGCCGTCTTCAGATAGATTTCGTCGCTGATCTCGAAGCCGTCCTCCAGCCCATCGAGAACGGGGTGCGTGCATGCGGGCACCAGGCGTAGGGTGGGATTCGGCAGCGGCCCATGACCGCCGCGATAACCGGAACCCGCTACCTCGACGCCGTCGAGCAGGCCCCGCCGCAACATGAACGACGACCCGGAAATCTGCCGCCACAGCGGCCACAGCGGCCACGACACCGTCGCGTGATTGAGCATCACGATTCCGGTGCCGCGCGCGAGCATCGCTTCGATGGCGTTGCGGTATGCCGGCGGCGGAATCCCGGTGTTGCCCGCGCCATCGTGGAGCAGGCCGATGCCGGGTATGCCGCTCATGTCGTAGAACAGCACGCAGTCATATGCACCGACGTGTTCCGGCGCCAACAGCACTTGCGCGGCGGGCTGCTGAACCAGCGTTGTCGTCACGCCTTTCATTGCGGCGAACATCGACAGAAAAGCGTTGTGGTCGAAGTCATGCCCTTTCGAGACGATCAGTACAGATATCGATTCGGCCGTGGGCATCGCGCTACCAGCGATCGACGTGCAGCACCGGGTCGAGGGCTTTGCGCGGGCCGGCGCTGAAGTTCGTGCCCTTGGTGTACGCGACAGGAATCAGCGCGCATTGGGTGATGTCGTTGAACGGGATGCCGAGGATCCGCGCGGCCTCCGCTTCGTGCATCAGGTGCAGGGTGGTCCACGCGGTGCCAAGGCCACGCGCGCGAGCGGCCAGCATGAAGCTCCAGGCGGCGGGCAGAATCGAACCATAGGTGCTCGCCTGCGCGACGACGCCCATCGGAGCAGGGATGCCCTCGACGCGGCCGCTGATGCACGGAATCACGAATACCGGCGCCTTTTCGAGGTTGTTGGCGAGGTATTCGGCCGATGAAACCACGCGCTCCTGAACGTGCTGCATCGATGGATCCGCTTTGTGGACCTGGTGGGCGGAGGCGGCCATCGACGGGTAGATCGCCCATGCCTTGCGGTACAGCTCCGCGAGCGCCAGCCGCTTCGCCGGATCCTGCACCACCATCCACTGCCAGCCTTGCGCGTTGGAACCGGTCGGGGCCTGCAGCGCGATCTCGAGACACTCTTTGATCAGCGCCAGACTGACCGGACGGTCGAAGTCCAGTCGCTTGCGCACGGCGCGCGTGGTCGTGAGCAGTTCGTCAGGGGAGAGCGGTAACGTGTTCGTCATGTCTATTGATTGCCTTTCGTGATTGCCTTTCGGTTTGATTTGCTAGTTTCGCAGCGTATCGACGGTCGTGTCATTCACCGCCACGTTCACTCTCGGCGCTCCAGCTGCGCGATGCGCTCGTCGCGTATTTCATAGAGTTCGATGACGTTGCCGAACGGATCGCGCCCGTAGACGGCCGAGACCGCGCCGAAGTTTACGGGATCGCCAACGAAGGTCATGCCGCCGGCCTTCAGGCGCGCACACTCGGCTTCGATGCCGACGACCTGCAGCGCGAAATGCGGGTAACCATAGTCGCACGGGCGACTGCGGCGGTCGTCGGGCGGCGGATTGGTATATTGCCAGAGTTCGACGAAGGCATTGGGCGCCTTCAGCATCGCCATGCGGGCGGCAACGTTCGGCAATCCGATAGCCCGGTCGGCCATCGGGTTGTCGCGATCGAAGTTCGATTCCTGAACCACCTCGAACCCGAGCAAATCGCGGTAGAAGGCGAGGCCTTCGTCGAAATCGGGCACGCCGATGGCGACGTGATGTATACCGACGATCATGATGTCACTCGTAGTTTGCGCATGTCACCGCCGTGGTTCGAGTTGCACCTCGCGGTTGAAGGGGCATACGCCGCCGGAAATTGCGAGGTCGTCGCAGACGCCTGCGCCGGTCGCGACCATTTCGCTTTGACCGGATGCTAGCCCATTCCATTCGAGAACACACTGTCTTGCCTAGCCCATTCGTGGAGCGCTTTCGAAGCGAACTCTGTGCCGTCGTCAATTGTGATGGGGCGAGGTAGACCGCCCCTCTGAGATCCTGTTCAGCGCCCGCGCACGCGTGATATGTCCGATCTCCCAACTACGATCATGCGCCGCGGCGCGGGGCGCTCGATCGCTTGCATTTCAGACGCCGTGTCGTACTTGAACGCGGCCCCATCCGACTGCTTCACGCCACCTTCACATGGGGCATGGGATCGTAACGGTCGTGGTAATGCTTGCTCAGCAAGGCGTATTACCGCTGGCGACGGCACGGGTGTGGCGTTCGCTTAACTCACCGAAACAACTGAAGGAATACATCATGAAGAACCTCCTCGCAGTCGCAGTG
>JANLUG010000820.1:0-1593 GCA_031363335.1 Gammaproteobacteria bacterium | reverse complement strand
GCTCGCCGGTCTCGCACTCGGCATCTCTCTCGTATTCGATGCGTTCTTCGATCCGCTGGTCGGCTCGATCTCCGACAATTTCCGTTCGAAATACGGCCGCCGCCATCTGTTCATGTACGCGGCGATCCTGCCGATGGCGATCGGTTTTTATCTGCTCTTTTCACCGCCGGTGCACGGCGACTGGGCACTCTTTGCGTGGCTCTTCGTATTCGCGACGCTGACCCGCGGCGGCATGGCGCTGTTTCACGTGCCGCACATCGCGCTCGGCGCTGAGCTATCGACCGACTTCGAGGAACGCACGTCGATCGTCGGCGTCCGTCAGTTCCTCGCGACGTTCGGCGGGCTGCTCGCGATCATCATCGGCTTCGGCGTGTATTTCAGGAGGACCGCCGAGCACGCGCAGGGGCAGTTCAACGTGGCGGCTTATTCACCGTACGCGCTCACGCTCGCAGTCATGATGGCGGTCGCGATGCTGGTGTGCACGTGGGGCACGCGCGGACAAGTCGCGCGGCTGCAGCAACCGGATCAGGCCGCGGCTGGCAACGCCTGGTCGGTCATCATGCGGATGTGGCGCGAAACGCTCGGCGCGCTCAAGAACGCGTCGTTCCGTTGGCTCTTCCTCGGGGTGCTCGTCGTGTTCCTGATGGTCGGCGCGGATGCCGCGTTGTCGCTCTACATGAATACGTTCTTCTGGGAGCTGCGCGCCACTGATCTCATCTTCTTCAACGTGGCAGCACCGATCGGGATCATGATCGGCGCGCTGTTCACGCGCCGCTTGAACCGGCTCTTCGACAAGAAGCCTGCGGTGGTCTGGGGCACGTCGTTCTGGGCGTTCTGCCAGTTGGTGCCGGTGGTGCTGCGGTTTGCCGATATGTTCCCCGCCAACGGTACGCCTGCGCTCGTGTGGACGCTCGTCGCGATCAAGTTCCTGCAGGGCGTGGGTGTCGTGCAGGCGCTCGTCAGCTTCAACTCGATGGTTGCCGACATTGCGGACGAGAACGAACTGGCGACCGGCAAACGACAGGAAGGCATCTTCTTCGCGGCGGTGTCGTTCGCGAACAAGTCGACGGTCGGTCTCGGCAACATCCTGGCAGGCGTCGCGCTCGACGTGATCCACTGGCCGCGCGGCGCGCACATCCAGAGCGCGCACGATATTCCGGCACACACGATCAATCTGCTCGGCATTCTGTCGGGGCCCGTCGTCGCTGCGTTCTGCGTGATCTGCGTGTGGTGTTATGGCCACTACCACCTCACACGGGAGCGGCACGAACAGATTCAGGCCGCGCTCGACGACGCGCGGCACCAACAAGCGGAGGCAGTCGCGTGAGCCCATCCATGACGAGCACCGGAGCGGATCTCGCCTATCGTGCGTTGCGCGCGCTCGACGTAGAGCACGTATTCGGCATCGTCAGTGTGCACAACATCCCGATCTACGATGCGATTCTGCGGCACGGCGGCATCACGCCGATCGACATGCGACACGAACAGGCCGCGGTACATGCGGCGGACGGCTATGCGCGCAGCAGCGGCAAACTCGGCGTCGCGATCACGAGTACGGGTCCGGGTGCGTGCAACGCCGTGCCGGGCTTGTTC
>JANLUG010000730.1:0-13033 GCA_031363335.1 Gammaproteobacteria bacterium | reverse complement strand
CGACGTGCCGGGAACGATCGCGAGCATCTGTAAACACCCGATCAGTAACGCGTCGCGCCAGGACAACTCGAATTCGGTGGTGCCCGAGCGGGGGATCCGCGTATCGGCGACCCACATCAGCACCCCGAAACCGACCGTCGTTGCGGCGATCAGGAAGAGTGAACGCGGATTCGGTTCGATCCAGTCGCGCAACAGCACGCCCAGCGCGACGATCGGCAACGTCGCGGTGACTACCTGGGCCATCAATCGCACGTACACGTCGGCTTCGCCTTCGCGGAACCAGGTCCATAGCCCGGAACCGAAGTGCGCCAGGTCGTGGCGAAAATAGATGATGACCGCGACCAGCGACCCCGCATGCATCGCGACGTCGAGCACCAACCCTTGCCTGGGCCAGCCGAACAGCATGGACGGCAACACCAGGTGCGCAGACGTCGAAATCGGCAGAAATTCTGTCAGCCCCTGCATCACCGCCAGCGAGATGACCTGAAGTAGATCCAAAGAGGAGGTGCCACGTACGCGAAAGGTGGCAGCAGTCTAGCGGCCAATCCTCGCGTTCGACAGGCCGTGCCCAGGGGTGATGTCGGTATTCGGACTGCGTGATATGGTGTCACGCATGCAAGCCGAAGCGTCCGTTCGCAAGGTAATCCCGCTGTTTCCGCTGGGCACGGTGTTGTTCAGCGGAGGACGCCTGCCGCTGCGTATATTCGAACCGCGGTACACGGCGATGGTCAGCCGTTGCCTGCGCGAAAAGTCGGGGTTTGGCGTGGTACTGATCCGCGAAGGGTCCGATGCGCGCCACAGCAAGGGCGCGAGTCAGCCGGAGATCTTCAGCGTCGGCACTTACGGCACCATCGTCGACTTCAACACGCTGAACAACGGCATGCTTGGCATCATCACCAGCGGCGGGCCGAAGTTCCGCATCGTGGAGACGTCCGAAACGAGCGACCATCTGCTGATGGGCACGGTCGAATTTCTGCCGGAGGAACGCCCGCAGGTGCCCGGCGAGGAGCACGCCGCGCTGATCGATATGTTGCGCGAATTGATGCAGCACCCGATGGCGCAGAAGCTCGCGCTCGATGTCGACTACCGCGACGCGCGGTCGGTGTCCTGGCGCTTGTCGGAACTGTTGCCGCTGGAGCCGGAAATCAAGCAGGGTCTGCTGCAGATGAGCCTGCCGCGCGAGCGGCTGGCCGAACTGACCCGGATCGTCAACAACCTGCGGAACTGACTGCTCATGGCCCGCACCACACACGCACCCGCCATCCCGATCGACGTCGAAGCGTACATGCTCGATCTCGGCCGTAACGCACGCGCGGCATCACGGACGATTGCGGCGTCGGGTTCCGGGGCGAAATCGAGAGCCCTGCAGGCGATCGCAGCGGCGCTGGACGCGGCCCGTTCCGAAATCCTGCGGGCAAATGGGCTCGATCTTGATGCCGCAAACGAGACGCAGCTCGATCAACCGCTGATCGAACGGCTGGTGCTCGACGAGCGCGGTATCGACCGGATGATCGCCGGCATCCGCGAGGTGGATGCGCTGCCGGATCCGGTGGGCGCGATCAGCAATCTGGAATTCCAGCCGAGCGGTATTCAGGTCGGCCGCATGCGCGTGCCGCTGGGCGTGATCGGCATCATTTACGAATCGCGGCCGAACGTCACGGCCGATGCGGCGGCGTTGTGTCTGAAATCGGGCAACGCGTGCATTCTGCGCGGCGGCTCCGAAGCCATCCGTACGAACACGGCCATTGCCGCGGCGATCGGGCGTGGTCTCGTCGAAGCGCAACTGCCGGTGACGACGGTGCAACTCGTCGCAACCACCGATCGCGCGGCGGTCGGCGCGCTGCTGAAATTGAAGCAATACGTCGACGTGCTGGTGCCGCGCGGCGGTAGGGGACTCATCGAACGCGTCAGCGCCGAATCCACGATTCCGGTCATCAAACATCTCGACGGCATCTGTCACGTTTACATCGACGACGGCGCCGATCCCGACATGGCCGTTTCGATCGCGTTCAATTCGAAGACCGAGAAGTACGCGGTATGCAATGCGATGGAGACGTTGCTCGTCGCCCAATCGATCGCGCCGCGCGTGCTGCCGTCGTTGCGTCATCAGTTTGATCGGGCCGGCGTCGAATTGCGCGGTTGTGCGAAGACGCGGATGTTGTTGACCGGTATCGCGGCGGCGACGGAAGCGGACTGGAACGCAGAATATCTCGGCCCGATCCTGTCCATTCGAATCGTCGCCGGGCTCGATGAAGCGCTCGACCACATCGCAACCTACGGTTCGCAGCACACCGATGTGATCGTGTCTAACGATTATGCGAGGGCGCGGCGCTTTGTCGCGGAAGTCGATTCAGCCTCGGTGATGGTCAACGTCTCCAGTCAGTTTGCCGACGGCTTCGAATTCGGCCTCGGCGCCGAAATCGGCATCTC
Source organism: Gammaproteobacteria bacterium (assembly GCA_031363335.1). Taxonomy (GTDB): domain Bacteria; phylum Pseudomonadota; class Gammaproteobacteria; order Pseudomonadales; family Azotimanducaceae; genus DATJGR01. Next base: position 10,603 of record JANLUG010000730.1, on the reverse strand, counting down.
CACCGACAAACTGCACGCCCGCGGCCCCGTCGGCCTCGAAGGACTGACGACGCAGAAATTCGTGGTCTTCGGCAACGGCGAGATCCGGCATCGTTGATCGGCTTCCTCGGCGGCACGTTCGACCCCATCCACAACGGCCATCTGCACGCCGCGGCAACAGCGGCTGCGGCGCTCGATCTCGAGCGTGTCGAACTCGTGCTCGCGGCGCAGCCGAAGCACCGTGCGCCACCGCATGCGTCCATCGAGCAACGCTGGGCGATGCTCGAACTGGCGGTGACGGGCAACGATCTGTTGCGCGCGGACGATCGGGAGATCCGGCGAGGCAGCGCGAGTTACACGGTGGAGACGCTCGAAGAAGTGCGCGCGGAGAGCGGCCCCCTGATGCCGATCGTCTGGTTGTTGGGCTGGGATGCCTATCGCAATCTGACGACGTGGCACCGTTGGCGCGAGTTGCTGTCGTTCGCGCATCTGGCGGTGTTGCGAAGGCCGGGAACCGACACGTCGTTGAACGACTCGATGCGCGAATTCACAGCAGAGCACCGCATCGACAGCGCCGCCGGGTTGCATCGTCGGCCGACGGGCGGCGTGTTCTTTCTGGATGCCCCGATGTTGTCGATCTCGTCGACCGACGTCCGTGCCCGCCTACAGGGCGGCGAGGATGTCGGCCAATTGCTCCCGTCCGCAGTCTGGACCTATATTAAGGAACACCAATCGTACCGAGGACCCTCCTGCCAATGACATCAAACGCCTGATGAAATCAGTAAAGAGTGCCAACAAGCACATAGCCCCCACCAAGCTGCGCGATCACGTCGTGCGCGCGCTTGAAGACCTCAAAGGAAAGGAAATCGTCGCGCTCGATGTAACGCGCGCAACCAGCGTGACCGACTACATGGTCATCGCCAGCGGCACCTCCAACCGACACGTCAAAGCCCTCGTCGACAACCTGCTCGAGTCGTCTCACGCAAACGGCATTCCATCGATCGGCGTCGAAGGACGCGAAACGATGGAGTGGGTGCTCGTGGATCTCGGCGACGTTGTCGTGCATGTCATGAAGCAGGAAGCCCGCGATTTCTACGATCTGGAACGGCTCTGGTCGGAAGTGCCGCGCGCCGAGTCGACGGCGTAGACCTTAGAAGTAGACCTCAGGCCCAATGAAAATCCGCCTTCTGTGTGTGGGTACCCGAGTGCCCGAATGGGTCGCGGAGGGTTACTCGACGTTTGCACGCAGATTGCCGAAGGACAATGCCCTCGTACTCGAGGAGGTTCCGGCAGCGCGTCGCCAAGGCGATGTGCAGCGCTGCATCGAAGAGGAAGGCGAACGCCTGCTGAGTCGCATCGGCCGGGACGATTGTGTGATCGCGTTGGATGAACGCGGCAGCGCGTGGAGTAGTGTCGTGCTCTCGCAGAAGCTGGCAGCGTGGCGGCGCGACGGCCGCGACGTGGTGTTACTGGTGGGCGGCGCCGATGGCTTGTCGGACACGTGTAGAAAGCGCGCGACTGGGTCATGGTCGCTGTCTGCAGCTACACTGCCGCACGCGTTGGTGCGCGTCGTGGTCGCAGAGCAGATCTATCGCGCCTGGACTCTGTTGACCGGTCACCCTTATCACCGGGCTTGAACGACACTAGACACTAGATGGCTGCTTCGTCTCACATCAAAGATCCGAACCGCGAACAGCGCGACTTCACCAGCCGCGTGATCGTGCTGTTCCTGCTCGCGCTGCTGGCAATCTTCGTGTTGATCGCGCGGATGATTCATCTGCAGGTGGCCGACTACGAAAAATATCGCACGCGTTCGGACCAGAACCGCATTCAGGTGCAGCCGATCGGGCCGCCGCGCGGCCTCATCTTCGATCGTAACGGCGTGTTGTTGGCCGACAACCGGCCGGTGTTCTCGCTGGGACTGATCGCCGAGCAGATCAAAGACCTACCGGCGCTGCTTACGGAGTTGCACGCGTTGGTCGAGTTCGACGATCGCGACGTCGACGCATTCAAGAAGCGCTTCGATCGGCGCCGGCGGCCGTTCGAATCGGTGCCGTTGAAAGTGGTCTTGTCCGACGAAGAGATCGCAGCGCTTGCGGTGAACCGGTTCCGGTTGCCGGGTGTCGTTGTCGAAGCGCAACTCGTCCGGCACTACCCGATGGGTGCACTAACCGGACACGCGATCGGTTCGGTGCGGCGCATCAGCGAAGACGATCTCAAGGTGCTCGATCCGATCAGCTACAGCGCGACGCAGTTCATCGGCAAGCTCGGCGTGGAGCGTGCTTATGAGCGTTCGCTGCATTGGCAGGTGGGCTATCAGCAGGTGCAGACCGATGCACGCGGTCGTACCCACGAAGTATTGAACGTGCAGCCGCCGATCGCGGGGCAGAACCTGACGCTGCAACTCGATGTTCGGCTGCAGCAGGCGGCCACCGACGCGCTCGGCGAACGGCGCGGCGCGGTGGTCGCGATCGATCCGCGCAGCGGCGGCATCCTCGCGATGGTCAGCAATCCAGGTTACGACCCGAACTTGTTCGTCACGGGGATCAGTTCGGCGCGCTACAAAGAGCTGAGCGAAGACCGCCAGATGCCGCTGTTCAATCGCGCGATCAACGGGCAGTACGCGCCGGGCTCGACGTTCAAGCCGATGGTGGCCTTGTGCGGACTGTCGCTCGGCGCAACGAACTGGGACCGGACGATCTCGGATCACGGCTTCTTCAAGTTACCCGGTCAGGCGCGTATCTACCGCGACTGGAGCTGGACGAAAGGCAACAGCGGCGGCCAAGGCATCGTCGATCTGACGCGCGCAATCTACCGGTCGTCGAACGTGTACTTCTTCGATCTCGCGTCACGCCTGAACATCAACGATTTCGTGTCGTGCGCGTCGAAATTCGGATACGGCCGCAACACCGCCATCGACGTGGTCGATGCGCTGCCGGGACGGTTGCCCGACCCGGTGTGGAAGCGCGGTGCCAAGGGCGAGGCATGGTATCCGGGCGATACCGTCAACATGGGTGTAGGGCAGGGCGACGTGTTGGCGACGCCGCTGCAACTCGCAACCGTTGCTGCGCTGATCGCGAATCGCGGCCACTGGATTCGGCCAAGACTGATGCTCTCGAGCGACCATACACTTACCGACCTCGACCCGCCGACCGCAATTCCGGACATTACCAATCTGGTGTCCACGACCGACTGGGAGCGCCTGGTCGACGCGATGGAGATGGTCGTGCATCGCGGCAACCTCGGTTATCAGCAGAGCGGTACGGCGTTTCCTTATATAGGCAAAGACCTGTCCTATCGGATGGCTGGCAAGTCCGGCACGGCACAGGTCGTCGGCATCAAACAAGGCGAGACGTACAACGAGAAAGAACTCGGCGAGTTCCAGCGCAAGCACGCGTGGTTCATCGCGTTCGCGCCGGCCGACGCGCCCGAGATCGCTGTTTCGGTGCTGGTCGAGAACGGTGGTGGCGGCAGCGCGTTTGCGGCGCCGGTCGCGCGTAAGGTCATCGACGCGTACCTGTTGCCGGTGCTGGCAGCCCGATGAGCAGCCGCGACTTCGTTCGGTCGTTACCCGGCGGCAGCATGCCGGCGGTGCGGCGCCTAAACAACATGCATCTCGATCCGCTGTTGCTCGCCGCGCTGCTGGTGGTCATCGCGTTCGGATTCGTGGTGTTGTTCAGTGCGCTTGGCCGCGACGTTTCCGCGTTCGACGGGCAAGTGGCGCGGATGGGGCTTGCGCTCGCGATCATGGTGGTCGCCGCGCAGTTCGAACCCGGTGTGTATCTGCGCTGGACGCCGCTGTTGTACGCCCTCGGCATGCTGCTGCTCGTTGCGGTCATCTTCTTCGGTGTGACGGTCAAGGGCTCGCAGCGCTGGCTCGAGGTACCCGGACTGCCGCGGTTTCAGCCCTCCGAGATCATGCGGATCGCGGTGCCGCTGATGGTGGCGTGGTATTTCAACGATCGGCCGCTGCCGCCGCGATTCGGTCATCTGGTCGTCGCGGTCGCGCTGATCGCCGTGCCGTCGGCGCTGATCGCCGCGCAACCGGACCTCGGCACCGGCATTCTGGTCGCGTCCGCTGGACTCGCCGTGATCGTGCTGGCCGGCCTGCAGTGGCGCTGGATCGGGCTCGCCGTGATTGCCGGAGCGGCGGCATTGCCCGGCCTCTGGTACGTCATGCGCGACTACCAGCGCGACCGCGTGTTGACGCTGTTCGATCCGGAGCGCGATCCGCTCGGTGCCGGCTGGAACATCATCCAGTCGACCACCGCGATCGGGTCGGGCGGCGTGTTCGGCAAAGGGCTGTTCGAGGGCACCCAATCGCACCTCGATTTCCTGCCGGAAGGACAGACCGACTTCATCATCGCGGTGGTCGCCGAGGAACTCGGGCTCGTCGGCGTGATCACACTGCTGGTGCTCTATCTGGTGATCATCGCGCGCGGTCTATACATCGCGACGCAGGCGCGGCAGACATTCGGACGTCTGACGGCCGGCGGATTGACGCTGACGTTCTTCGTCTACGCATTTGTTAACATCGCGATGGTCTCCGGGTTGTTGCCCGTTGTGGGTGTACCGCTGCCGCTGGTGAGTTACGGTGGCACGTCCGCGATCACACTGCTCGCGGGCTTCGGTATCGTGATGTCGATCTACACCCATCGCGGGTGGTGACAGGGAGGTTGCAGGACATGCGGATTGCGGCGGGACTCGGTGTAGCCGTCGCGTTGCTGTACGCGCTCTACGGCCTCGCTGCGTCCGATTTCAGCGGACGCGCCGATGTCGACGCCTATGTCGATCAACTGTCGCAACAACAAGGCTTCAACAAAGAAGAGCTGACCAAGCTGTTCAAAGAAGCCGAACGCAAACAGAACATCCTCGACGCGATTGCCCGCCCGGCCGAGAAGACGAAGCCGTGGTCGGAGTATCGCGATGTCTTTGTTACCGACTCGCGCATTACCGAGGGCGTCGAGTTCTGGCGCGAGAACGCGGCAACGCTCGCGAAGGCGCAACAGGAATACGCAGTACCGCCTGAAATCGTCGTTGCGATCATCGGCGTCGTAACGCGCTTTGGCCGCAACACCGGCACCTATCGCGTGCTCGATGCGCTGACGACACTCGCGTTCGACTATCCACCGCGCAGCGACTTCTTCCGAGGCGAGTTGACCGAGTTCCTGCTGCTGGCGCGCGAGGAAGGCATGGATCCGCGTTCGCTGATGGGGTCTTACGCCGGTGCGATGGGTTACGGCCAGTTCATTCCGTCGAGCTTCCGCAACTATGCGGTCGATTTCGACGGCGACGGCAAGCGCAACATCTGGACGAATCCGCAGGATGCCATCGGTAGCGTCGCCAACTACTTCCGCAAGCACGGCTGGACCGCGGACGGACACGTGGTGGAGCCGGCCGCGATCACTTCGCCGCGGGCCGATGCGGTTTCCAACGAGAGCTTGAACCTGCTCTACACCGTCGGTCAGTTGCGTGCGCTCGGCGTCACCGTCGACGGCGTGCCCGACGCAGCCGAGGCCGGCTTATATCGAATGGATGGCAGCAACGGGCTCGAGTATTGGGTAGGCTTGCACAACTTCTACGTCATCACCCGGTACAACCACAGCAGCATGTACGCGCTGGCCGTTCATCAACTGGGTCTTGCCATCGCAAGCCGGGCGGCTGAAGTCGCCATGGCGGAGCCCGCTCGACAATGAGGATACGCGGCGCGCGTTGCCTCCAGTTCGCCGCGTGGTTGTCGCCGTTGCTCCTCACCGTTGCGTGCACAACCACGGCTCCGACCCCGAGCGATCGCGATAGCGGGCCTGTCGGCGCCACGCCCGATCTGAGCCACCTGCCCGATCCGGTTCCGCGCCTCGAACCGCCGAGCAAGTACGGCAACAAGAGTCCTTATGAGGTATTCGGCAAGACGTACTACGTGTTGCCGAATCCGGAGAACTACAAGGAATACGGCAAAGCGTCGTGGTACGGCACAAAATTTCACGGCCAGCGCACGTCGAGCGGCGAAATGTACGACATGTACAAACTGACCGCGGCGCATCGCAGCCTGCCGATTCCGTCGTACGTCCGCGTCACGAACCTCGACAATCAACGTACCGCGATCGTGCGTGTGAATGATCGAGGGCCATTCCACGGCGAGCGACTCATTGATCTGTCGTATGCCGCTGCGGTGAAGCTCGGCTTTGCCGATCAAGGCACTACGCGCGTGATGGTCGAACTCGTCGACGGTACGGACCAGCTGCCGTCCGACGTTGCCAGGGCCGCAGAGCCGAATGAGGCGCCGGCTGCGAGTCGGCCGCCGGCCGATGCGTTGGCGTTCGTGCCGCCGGAACCGGGCGTGCCCGATCCGGGTCGGATCTTCCTGCAGGCGGGCGCATTCAAGGATGCGGCGGGTGCCGAACGACTGCGCAGCGACTTGTCCGAACTGGTCGGCAACGGTGTGTACGTACAGCGCCTTCCCAACGATCGTTACTATCGCGTTCGTATCGGCCCGGTTGCCCAAATGAGCGAAGCCACGCGACTACAGGCGCTGATCGTCAGCGCATCGCACCCCAAGCCGCTGATCGTCAGGGAATGACGTACAATCGCGGCCGCCGTCCCTCCCATTGATCTAACCAACGAGAATCATGACCGCCAGACAACGGATCATCGTCGCGCTTTCCCTTTGGCCGTTCTTCGTCTTTGCCGCCGAACCCGCGCCGGTTCCGTCTGCGGCGCCACCGCCGCCGCCGGAAATCAATGCGAGCGCCTACATCCTGATCGACTACGACACCGGCGACGTGCTCACCGAGAAGAACGTCGATCAACGCGTGCCGCCGGCCAGTCTCACGAAGATCATGACCAGCTATATCGCCGCTCGCGAGATCGAGTCCGGCCGGATTCATCTCACTGACGATGTGCCGATCAGCGTGAACGCGTGGAAGCACGCGGCGCCCGAAGAGAAGCAATCGGCGATGTTCATCCGCGAAGGCACTACGGTGAAGCTGGAGGATCTGCTGCGCGGCGTGATCATCCAGTCGGGCAACGATGCGACGGTCGCAGTCGCTGAATATGTCGGCGGCAGCGAAGACGCGTTCGTCGACCTGATGAACCAGGAAGCGAAGACGCTCGGCATGTTCGGCACGCACTTCATGAACTCGGACGGACTGCCCGATCCCGAGCACTACAGCACGGTGCGCGATCTTGCGACGCTGGCGCGCGCGCTGATCCACGACCACCCGACGCACTATGCGATCTATTCCGAGAAATCGTTCCGCTACAACGACATCGATCAGCCGAATCGAAATCGGCTGCTGTGGCGCGACCGCACGGTCGACGGCGTGAAGACGGGCCACACCTCCGAAGCCGGCTACTGTCTCATCGCAAGCGCATTGCGCGACGGCATGCGGCTGATCTCGGTCGTGATGGGCACCGACAGCGACGAGGCGCGCATGCGCGAGAGTCAGAAACTGCTGTCGTACGGTTACCGCTTCTACGAAACACATAAGCTCTACGAGCCCGGCGTGATGTTGCGAACCGCGGAAGTCTGGTACGGCCAGGAGAACGAAGTGCAACTCGGCGTCGCCGCGCCGGTGTATGTGACGATTCCGCGCGGCCGCTATGCGGATCTGAAAGCGGAGACCGATGTTGCGCGCGTGGTGAAGGCACCGTTCGCGATCGGCGACCCGTTCGGAGAGCTGCGCGTGATGCTCGACGACAAGGCCGTGGTGCAGGTGCCGTTGACCGCGCAAACGGCTGTCGAAGAGGCGGGATGGTTCAAGCGCATGTGGCAGAGCATCTACCTGTTCTTCCGGGAGTTGCTGAGTTGACCGAGCGGCCGACAGAGTTTGAACCGCCACGGATCGAATTTCCGTGCGACTACCCGGTCAAGATCGTCGGAGTGAATCGGGATTCGTTCGCGCAAGACGTGATCGAATTGACGCGCAAACACGCGCCCGAAATCACTGACGAGCACGTTAAGGTGCGTCCGAGCAGCGCCGGCACTTACTGTGCCGTCACGATCACCATCATCGCGACCGGCGAACCGCAGTTACGCGAACTACACGAAACGCTAAAAGCGCATCCGCTCGTGCACCTGGTGCTCTGATGCAAACGCAGGACCTGGGCCGCACCCGCTACATGCCGGTGTTCCAGGCGATGCGCACGTTCACAGCGGATCGCCTGCCTGATACACCCGATGAGTTGTGGCTGACCGAGCACGAACCGGTGTTCACGCAGGGGCAGGCCGGTCGCGCGGAACACCTGCTCGCGCCGGGCGACATCGAGGTGGTGCAGTCGGACCGCGGCGGGCAGGTCACGTATCACGGTCCAGGGCAACTGGTCGTCTATCTGATGATCGATGTGCGCCGCGCGAAGCTCACGCCCCGCGGCCTCGTGTCGGCAATCGAGAGTTCCATAGTCGATTTGCTTGCGAGCTATGGCATCGAAGCGGCGAACCGCCGAGATGCGCCGGGCGTTTATGTCGATGGCGCCAAAGTAGCGTCGTTGGGGCTGCGCATCCGGCGCGGTTGTTCGTATCATGGTCTTGCGCTGAACGTGCGGATGGACCTGGAGCCATTCAGGCGGATCAATCCGTGCGGCTTGATCGACCTCAAAGTGACACAACTCGCCGACCTCGGCGGCCCGGATACGGTCGACGTGGTGAAGCGTCCGTTGATCGAACGATTGAGCGAGCGGCTACACCAAGGCTGAGTCAGTGGTGAACCGGGCATGCGGGGTTGCGACGCAGCCGCAGCTTGTGCCATTCCATCGCAAGCGCGTCTAGATACAACACGTGGCCGACGAGTGGGCTGCCGGACTGCGTGATCAGCTTCCACGCTTCCATCGCCTGTACGCTGCCGATGATGCCTACCAGCGGCGCGGCCACGCCGCTTTCGGAACAGTTCAGCGCTTCGTCGTCGCCGTGAAGGAACAGGCAGCGATAGCACGGCGCATCCGCAACTCTCGGATCGAAAACCGCCACTTGTCCCTCGGTCCGGATCGCAGCGCCCGAGACGAGCGGCTTACCCGCCGCGAAGCACGCATCGTTGATTGCATAACGAACGAGGAAGTTGTCGGTGCCATCGACGACGAGATCGGCGCCCTCGATCGCGCGTGTCAGCGCATCGCCTTCGAGGCGCGCGTTGATCAATGTGATTCGCGTATCCGGATTCAGCGCCCGGATCGACGCTGCGGCCGATTCGACCTTCGATTTGCCAACGGATGCAGTATGGTGCGCGATCTGGCGCTGCAGATTCGACAAGTCGACCGTGTCGTGGTCGGCGAGGATGAGATGGCCGACACCGGCCGCCGCGAGATATAACGCGACCGGCGATCCGAGCCCGCCGAGACCGACGATCAACACATTTGCAGCAAGCAATCGCTCCTGCCCCTCGATGTCGACCTGGGGCAGCATGATCTGGCGGCTGTAGCGGAGCAGCTGATCGTCGTTCATCGTTCGCCAAGCGTAACACGTTCGTGTCCGGCGAAATCCCGGTGCGACTCGACCCGCTCGAACCCGGCGCCTTCAAACAGATGCCGCACGTGCTCAGCCTGATCGAAGCCGTGCTCGACCAGCAGACGACCGTCGGTGGTCAGCCGGCTCGGTGCACCGCTTATGATGACTTGCAGTGCATCCAACCCATCTTTCCCGCCGATCAATGCGAGTTCGGGTTCGCTAACGAGAGATTCGAGGTGCGGATCCAGCGCGCGGATGTACGGCGGATTCGAAACGATCGTATCGAATCGGCCGGTGACGGCTGCATACCAGTCGCCGACGCGAACATCCACGTCCAGCCCATGCTTCGCCGCGTTGCGGCGTGCGACGTCGGCCGCGGCGATCGATACGTCGGTGGCGGTGACGGTGCAGTCGACGCGTTCCTGCTTGATCGCCAGCGCAATCGCGCCCGACCCCGTTCCGAGATCGAGCACGCGTGCGTTGGGCGCGAGGCGCTGCAGCGCGAGCTCAACGAGCAGTTCCGTTTCCGCGCGCGGAATCAATACGTCAGGCGATACGTCGAGGGTGAGGCTCCAGAACTCCCGGAATCCGGTGATGTATGCGACGGGCGTTCCGGCTCGGTAGCGCTGCAGCGCGTCGTCGATGCGGTGCATGTCTTCGGAGCCCAGATCCCGATCGCCATGCGCGTAGAGGTAGGCGCGACCGACTTCGAGCACGTGCGCGATCAACACTTCTAAGTCGCGCCGTGCGGCGTCTGTTTGAGCGGCGCGCAGCAGGGCCGCGATGGTCGTCACGCGACTCACGCGACTCACGCGACAACGCCGAGCGCGGCGAGCGCTTCGGCCTGATGCTCCTGAACCAGCGGCTGGATCACTTCTTCGAGATGACCTTCCATGATCTCGCTGAGTTTGTAGAGCGTCAGATTGATGCGGTGATCGGTCAGCCGACCTTGCGGAAAGTTGTAGGTGCGAATGCGCTCGGACCGGTCACCGCTGCCGACCAGAAGACGCCGTGACTGAGCCTGCTCCTGGTGCTGCTTCTGCTGCGCCATGTCGAGCAAGCGCGCTTTCAGTAACGACATCGCTCTGGCGCGGTTCTTGTGTTGCGAGCGTTCATCCTGACATTCGACGACGAGGCCGCTGGGAATGTGCGTGAGACGCACGGCAGAGTCGGTCTTGTTGACGTGCT
>JANLUG010000713.1:0-1250 GCA_031363335.1 Gammaproteobacteria bacterium | reverse complement strand
TGGTCGGTTCGACGACTCCCGAACAGAAAGCCGGCATCTCCGACTACTTCCAGAATCCGACCGCGATCGAAGGCGTCACCGGCGTGAGTAACTCCGCGATCGATCTCGGCGGCGGCATGATCGCAACGACGAGCAGCGATCACGTGCCTGATCCCGATGCGCCGCTCGACGACAACTCGAAGCAACTCGACATCGAGGCAGAGGCGCGCGCGCTCGAATACAAACAACTCGAAGACCTGAAGGAACAGATCGAGGCAGCCATCAACGCGAATCCGGACATCAAACAGTTCCGCGATCAGATGCTCATCGACATCATGAGCGACGGCCTGCGCATTCAGATCGTCGACAAAGACAACCGCTCGATGTTCGACAGCGGCAGCGCGACGCTGAAGTCATACACGACGAAAATTCTCGCGGCGATGGTGCCGGCGATCGCGCAGATGTCGAGCAAAGTCAGTTTGTCGGGGCACACCGACAAGACGCCGTACGTCAGCTCCGACGAGGAATATTCGAACTGGGAGTTGTCGGTCGATCGCGCGAATGCGGCGCGACGCGCGCTCGTCGCGGCGGGGTTTCCGGAAGACAAGATCGGCCGCGTCGTTGGGCTGGGTTCGTCGGTGCCGTTCGTGAAAGACGACCCGCTCAATCCCATCAATCGACGCATCTCGATGATCGTGTTGAACAAAAAAGCCGAACAAGCGCTGACACAGGAAGCAGGACCGGCGCTGGAAGCGCCCGTAACAGCCGCGCGACGTGCGCCTCAAGAAGTCAAACCGGCGGCGGCTCCTGGCGCGGGCAACGATTCGAGAACGCGCCCGATCTCGGACTGAAACGACGGCGCATACACGCCCCTTTGTGAACTCGTTAACCCCGTCATAAACTGGTGCGGCAATCTAACCCGCATGCACCATTTGTTGACACGACCAAACGCCGACGCGAGAATCCGCCGCGACTCGAGCCAGGAACGGCTCGGAGCACGAAAGAACAATCAAACTCAAGAGGAATCGTCATGTTCCACAAAGTGTCAACTATTGCTCTTTTGGCAGCGTCGCTCGGCTTCGCCGTCTCCGCGAACGCAGGCAGCACCGGACTGTACGTCGGCGGCAGCGTAGGACAGACCACGATCAAAGCTAAACAATCGGTCGATGACGGCGAAACCGTCACGAACGTTAACTTCGACGAGAGCGACACCAGCTACAAACTGTTCGCCGGTTACATGCTGCTGCCGTTCCTCGGCGTTGAAGGCGGCT
>JANLUG010000689.1:0-2932 GCA_031363335.1 Gammaproteobacteria bacterium | reverse complement strand
CTTCCGGCGTCGGCGGTTTGCGGCGCACGCCCTTCGGTCGTCCTGTCGTTCCGGAGGTGTAGATCATGCTGCCGGGCGACGCGACCACCTCCGCAGGCAGCAGGTCGAACTGCGTGAGCCACGTATCCCACACGACATCGTCGCCACGGGCGCGACATCGCGCATCGGCAATCGAATACGCAGCGGCGATCTCCGGCGGCGTCTCGACCACGAACACGCGTACCGACGCAGGAATCTGCGCGCGGATCGGCTCGATCAAATCGGCGTGCACGACGAGCGCTTTCGCGCCGGAGTCTTCGAGGATGTACGCCACTTCGGCGCCTGAGAAATGCCAGTTGATCGGTACCAGGTGCGCACCGAGCAGATTCGCCGCATATGCGGTCTCGAAGAACGGAAAATCGTTGCGCAACAACACCGCGAGCGCGTCGTCTCGTTCGATACCGAGTTCGCGCAAACCCTGCGCAGCGCGACTCGCGCGATCGAGCATCTCGGCGATCAACAGCACGCGTTCACCGCAGACGATTTTGCCGGCTTCGTGGGTCATGGGGTTGTCAGCGCTCAGGGTCGACCCGCAAAGTACCACTTTCGAATTCGAAACGAGAAGGGGGGAACAAACGATGAGTGGCACCTGGAATCCGGCGCGCATGCGCGATGTTTTCGAGCGCGTGAAGAACTGGGGCCGCTGGGGCGCCGAAGACGAGAACGGCGCGTTGAATCTGATCACGCCGGCAAAACGCCGCGAAGCCGCTGCTGCCGTCGTCTCGGGTGAAGTCGTCAGCTGCGCGCGCGAACTCGCGGTGCAACCGTCGGTCGAAAATCCGCATCCCGCGATGCACATGATGATTCAAGGCGGCGACGACTGCGTGATTCCGGGCGTGGGTCTCGAAGCGGCGCTCGATTTCGTCGGCGTCGCGTTCCACGGCATGGCGACTACACACATCGACGCGCTGTGCCACGTGTTCGTCGACGGCCAGATGTACAACGGCTTCGCGGCCACCGAGGTGAAGAGCACCGGCGCGCGGCGCGGCAGCATCATGTGCGCGCGCGACGGCATCACCTCGCGCGGTGTGCTGCTCGATGTGCCACGCACGCTCGGTGTCGAATGGATCGATGCGAAGAACGCGATCACCGTGGCGCAACTGGAAGCCGCCGAAAAAGCGCAGAACGTGCGCGTCGCCGAAGGCGACATTCTGATCGTGGCCACCGGCCGCGACGCACGCAGAACGAAGCACGGTCCGTGGAGCCCGATGACCGACGGCCTCGCCGGCATGCATCCGGAATGCGTCGAATGGATTCACGATCGCGGTGTCGCGGTGCTCGGCAGCGACGGCGTGTCGGATGCGCTGCCGAATATCGACATCCACGGCTGGGCCATGCCGATCCATCAATGCGCGCTCGTCGCGATGGGTGTGCACCTGCTCGACAACCTGCGGCTCGATCGCCTGGCCGATGCGTGCGCGAAGCAGCAGCGCTGGTCGTTCATGTTCACCGTCGCGCCGCTGCGCATCGAGCGCGCCACCGGCTCGCCGGTGAATCCGATCGCGCTCTTGTGAGTGCGTTAGGGCGCGCGCACTCCAAAGTCGAATTGAATCGTGACTTCGGTATCTGTCGTGGTGACGGACTCGATCCGCAGCGTGTCGACCGAGATGGGCACCTCATCGGAGTCTGCCAGCCTTTTGCGAATCGTACTCAACACATCGACCGGCGGCGGCGCCGGGACGAGCGATTGCAGTGCATCGAGCGCGCTGCCCGCGGCCTGGTCCTCGATGCGATCGATCTTCACGTCGGCGAGCGATAGCGTGGTGCCCGCACCCACCAGGCGGCCGGACATCTCGAGTTTCGAAGCGAGAGGATTTCCGACGCAGCTGCCGGACATCTCAACGCCCAGTTGAGCCGACAAGTGGGCCTCGATATGAACGCGGCCGGCGGCCAGCCAGGTTCGCGGCGAGTCGAGGTACGCGTAGCACGCACCGTCTTGCAGATACCACCGGCCGTTTTTGTTGAAGACGCCTTCCACGAAGAGCCTTTGAATGCTGGCCTTACCCACGGTGAGCGTCGCTGCAGCCAGCGGCACCGGCGCGGCGATCGACAACACCAGCAATGCGGGGATCCATAGTTTTTTCATTGGTTGCTTCACTCCTTGAAACTCAAAGGACGCTCTGCGTGAGCGACGGGAATACCTTACCGACCTTCTGGAGCACATAGTCTCCATACGTGCCGTCGAATGCGTGCACGCTTGCTCGATCCCAGCGCTGCTCCCGATCGTCCACGAATTCACCAATTGCGAGCGTGTCGATCGGTTCCACCACCGCGTCGAAATTCGGGTCGAAGAAGAATGGAAACGATAGCCGGTCGACCTCGCTGGCATTGAACACGCGATGCGGCGTGGAGCGATACAGGCCGCGCGTCATACGATCCAGCATGTCGCCGATGTTGCAGACGAACGCATCGCGCATCGGCGGCGCGTCGATCCAGCCGTGGCCGCTCTTCACCTGCAGTCCGCCGATGTCATCCTGCTTGAGGATCGTCAACACGCCGTAGTCGGTGTGTTCGCCTACGCCCCAACGGCCATGTAATGGCGCGCGCGACGACACGCCAGGGTAGTTGAAAATGCGGAACAGGATCAGTGGGTCACGCGTGTAGCGGTCGAAGTACTCCGCCTCCAACCCGAGACTCAGCGCGATGCCCCGCATCAACGTGCGCGCAAGGTGGGTCATTTCCCGGAGCCACGCCAGCACGACGTCACGTAGTTGTGGGCGCGCGGGAAACAGATTGCGGCCGTGCAGCGGTGTGCCGGCGATGACGCGCGGATCGCGATCGTCGAGTTCCGCGCCGAAATAGAGCCCTTCCTTGTCATCTGGAATACCCGACGTCAGTTCGCCGCCAACCGGAAAATAGCCGCGCCACGCGCGACCGCCAAGATCCATGCGGA
>JANLUG010000673.1:0-2472 GCA_031363335.1 Gammaproteobacteria bacterium | reverse complement strand
TGTACAGCGCCATGAAATCCGCCGTGATCAATCTCACCCGTTCTGCAGCGCTCGAGCTCGGTGAATACAACATCCGCGTGAATGCCATCTGTCCAGGCTTCATCGCGACGGCAATCTTCGCCAACAACCGCAACATGAACTACGACCAGAAGATGCGTTTCTCGGCGCAGCTGGCGGAGTCAGCACCGACCAACACCGCCATTGCGCGCGTCGGCAGCGGGCGCGACATCGGCAACATGGCGCTGTTTCTGGCCAGCGACGACTCAACCTTTATCACCGGCCAGGCGTTTCCTGTCGATGGCGGCCTCACGGCCGGCAACAAGCGCGCGCCGGGTGGCGTCTCGGCAATGCAGGCACTGGCTGAGCGCATCGAACAGGAAGGCTGATCGTCCGACAACCGGCCGCGCCGTGACACGTTCGGCCCGCGTTCACGACCCGCGGTTTGACGCCCATCGGGAAATCCTTTACCTAAGCGCACCTGTAGCGCACTGGCCGCAGCCGCCGGCAACCCGCAATCAGCACCGCCCATGGGACCGTTCCGTGCCCACAGCGCCTTCCGGCAAGCCGTCGTTTCGTTCGTCCACGTGGCCACCATCGAGCCCGCCCATCAACAGCCCTGCCCCGTGACGAGATCAGGGGCCAACCGGAGAACATCATGAGAGAAGCCTGGATCATCGACGGTGTCCGTTCACCCCGCGGCGGCGGCAAGCCCGGCGTCGGCAGCATGAGTCACATCCATCCGCAGCGGATCCTCGCGCAGGTGTTGAATGCGCTGAAGAATCGCGTCGGCTTCGATCCGAAGGATGTCGAAGACGTGGTCATGGGTACCGGCTCCGGTGTCGGCGATCACGCGATGGACATCGCGCGGATGTCGGTGCTCGACGCAGGTTGGCCTGTGACGACGCCGGGCGTATCGCTGCACCGCTTCTGCGGTTCGGGCCAGCAGGCCGTGACGGTGGCCGCAATGGGCATTCTTGCCGGCCACCAGGAGTGCGTGATCGGCGGCGGTGTCGAATCGATGTCGCGCCCCGCATCGCTGAGCGTCGACGGCTTCACCGCGAACAACCCGCACCTGTACGCGCAATACCCGCTGGTGCCGCAGGGCATCTCGGCCGACCTGATCGCGACCATCGAAGGTTTTACGCGTAACGACGTCGATGCGCTCGGCGTGCAGAGCCAAACGCGCGCGGCCGCGGCGATCGAAGACGGTCGGTTCAAGCGCAGCGTGGTGCCCATTTACAACGATGACGGTTCGCTCGCGCTCGACCGCGACGAATATCCGCGCCCCGGCACCACGATGGAGAGCCTCGCGGGTCTGAAGCCGGCGTTCGTGAAGATGGGTGCGATCGCACCGCCGAACGACAAGCGCACGTTCGATCAGATCTGTGCGGCGGTCTACCCGAAGATCAACGGCGTCAACCACGTGCACCATGCCGGTAACTCGTCGGGTGTGGTCGATGGCGCCAGTGCGGTGTTGTTGGCGTCGCCGGAGTTCGCGAAGGCGCACGGGCTGAAGCCGCGCGCGCGCATCCTGATGAGTGCAACAGCAGGTGCTGAACCGGTGATCATGCTGACGGCGCCGGCACCGGCGGCCGAGATCTGCCTGAAAAAAGCCGGCATGACGAAGAAAGACATCGATCTGTTCGAGGTCAACGAAGCGTTCGCGGCGGTGGTGCTGAAGTTCAAACGCGAGTTCGGCATCGACGACGAGCGGCTCAACGTCAACGGCGGCGCGATTGCGCTGGGCCATCCCATCGGTGCGACCGGCGGCATGTTGATCCAGACCGCGCTCGACGAACTCGAACGGCGCGATCTGTCGACTGCGTTGATCGCAATGTGCACCGGCGGCGGCATGGGCACGGCGACGATCATCGAACGGATCTGACGGCGTCCGCGATCAGATTCGTGTCGAGACACCGGTTGCTCATCGTACCCGGAGTAGATAGTTTCGTCGGCTTCGTAATCCGTGGCCTACGCAAACGTGTTCGACCCTCTCGACAATCCGGCCTGGCATGCGCTCACGCAGCGACAAGCGTCGCAGAGCGAGCGCGGTGAACGATCGGCGCGTTTCCAGCCGGAGATATCGCCGCTCGCGGCGGTGCGCGATTGCACGAAGGATGCACTCGATGAACTGGCGACGCTGTGCGGCCGCGACCCGGTCGCGTTGTTGAGCGATTCCAGAGAGTTGCCCGCACACAGATTTCGGTTGCTGCGTACGAACGTCGTGCGGCAGTTCTGTTGTGAAACGGCCTGCGAATCCATCGCCGTTCCTGCTGTACCGCTCAGCGGAACGGATGCAGCCGACATGGTCGCACTCGTCACGCTGACGGAGCCCGGCCCGTTCGCCAAGCGCACGGTCGAACTCGGATCGTACTTCGGTGTCCGCGTAGGCGGGCGGTTACTGGCGATGGCGGGCGAGCGTTTGAAACCGCAAGGCTGGGTCGAGGTCAGCGGCGTTTGTACACATCCCGA
>JANLUG010000805.1:0-1193 GCA_031363335.1 Gammaproteobacteria bacterium | reverse complement strand
TCCATCTCGTTGTTCAGCAGAAAGCCCGCGCCTTCGACGACGATCTTCGAGCCGAACGACAGATTCAGCGTCGTCGTGTACGCAACCGCGTTACCGGCGGCATCCATCACCGAGAAGTGCGTCGTTTGTGGACTTTCGTGGGCGAGTCCCGGTCCGATGCTCGTCGACACGCTTGCGCGAGTCGGATCGAAATCGGAGAACCGCGAAACGGCATACGGCTTCGCGATCAACTCTACAATCGGCACCGGGTAGAAATCCGGATCGCCGAGATACTCCGCCCGATCCGCGTACGCGCGACGTTCCGCTTCGACCATGAGGTGGATCGTGGCCGCCGAACCGTATCCGTCCGCTTTGATGTCGAACGGCTCGAGCATGTTCAGCATCTGCACCAGCAGCACACCGCCCGACGACGGCGGCGCCATCGAGTAGATCTGGTAGCCCCTGTACGTGCCCTTGATCGGTTCGCGCCATACCGATTTGTAGTTGGTGAGGTCCGCCGCGCTGATCAAACCGCCGCCGCGTTTCATCTCGGCCACGATCAGATCGGCGGTGACGCCGGAATAGAAACCGTCTTTACCTTTCGACGAGATCAGTTCGAGCGTCTTCGCGAGCTCCGGTTGTTTGAACAGATCGCCCTGTTGATACGCGCTACCGTCCTTCTTGATGAACACGCGCGCGCTGCCGGCGTGCTTGCGAAACTGTTCCGCACCTTCAGCGAATTCGCCCGCGAGATCATCGTTCAGCACGAAGCCGTCTTTAGCCAACCGAATCGCGGGGGCGAGAATCGTTTTGCGCGGCAACGTGCCGTATCTCTCCAGCACGTCGAGCATGCCTGCGACGCTGCCGGGCACTCCCGTTGCAAGGTGCGAATCGGTCGACAATCCGGGCACCACGTTGCCGCTCGCATCGAGATACATGTCGCGTTGTGCACCTGCGGGCGCGCGTTCGCGATGATCGTTGGTCACGACGCGACCGTCGGCCAGACGGATCACCATGAAGCCGCCGCCGCCGAGGTTGCCGGCGGCGGGATACGTCACCGCCAAAGCAAAGCCCGTTGCAACCGCGGCATCGATCGCGTTGCCGCCGTTGCGCATGATGTCGGCGCCGACTTGCGAGGCGAGTAAGGAGCGCGATGCGACCATGCCGTGCTGGCCATGCACTGCTTCGGGGCTTGCAGCGAGCGCAACGTGCGG
>JANLUG010000605.1:0-2491 GCA_031363335.1 Gammaproteobacteria bacterium | reverse complement strand
GACCTGTTCGCGGCACTCGACCTCATGGAAGCGTGCACGCCGCTGCACGACATCCTCGGCCACGGATTCGTCGAACTGTATTGCGCGATCAAGCGTGTCGAGCATGAGACCTACTTTCAGGTCATCAGCCCCTGGGAGCGGGAACACCTGCTCCTGAACGTCTGACCACCCGTGTGATGGTGCAGCGATGAAAGAACGCACTCTCGAAGACTGGCAACGCGCCGACGCCGCGCACTACCTGCATCCGTTCAGCGACAGCAAGGCGCTCGCGGCGAAAGGCACGCGCGTCATCACACGCGGCGAAGGCATCTACATCTACGACGCCAACGGCCACAAGATGCTCGACGGCATGTCGGGTCTGTGGTGCGTGAACGTTGGTTACGGCAGGAAAGAACTGATCGAAGCGGCGACGCGACAGATGACCGAGCTGCCGTTCTACAACAGCTTCTTTCAGTGCGCGCATCCGCCGGCGATCCGACTCGCGGAGTTGCTCGCCGAAGTCACGCCGGCGCACATGAACCATGTGTTCTTCACGAGCTCCGGATCGGAGGCGAACGATACCGTCATTCGTATGGTGCGCCACTATTGGGCGACCGTCGGCCAACCGAATAGAACCGTCATCATCAGCCGCGAGAACGCCTATCACGGCAGCACGATGGGTGGCGGTAGTCTGGGCGGCATGGCGTACATCCACAAACAGGGTGGTATGCCCATTCCCGGCATCGAACACATCCCACAGCCGTATTACTTCGACTACAAAGGCAACCTGTCTGCGGAAGAGTTCGGCATCGAACGCGCGCGCGATCTGGAGCGGCGGATCGAATCTGTTGGGGCTGACAAAATCGCAGCGTTCATCGGTGAGCCGATTCAAGGTGCCGGCGGTGTCATCATGCCGCCAAGCAGCTACTGGCCGGAGATCCGCCGCATCTGCGAGAAATACGGCATCCTGCTGATCATCGACGAAGTGATCACCGGCTTCGGCCGCACGGGTCGCTGGTTCGCATCGCAGTATTACGATCTCGAACCCGATCTGCTCGTCATGGCGAAAGGCATGTCGTCGGGCTATCTGCCGATCGGCGGCGTGATGGTCGCCGACCGGGTTGCTACCGTGATCCGAGACGGCGGCGACTTCAATCACGGCTTCACGTATTCGGGACATCCGACCTGCGCGGCGGTCGCTGCGCGCAACATCGAACTGCTGCGCGATGAGCGCATCGTCGAGCACGTCCGCGACGTCGCCGCGCCCCATCTCGCAAAGCGATGGGCAGAACTCGCCGAGCATCCGCTCGTCGGTGAGGCGCGAACGCTCGGGCTGCTCGGTGCCATCGAACTCGTTGCCGACAAGCGAACGAAGGCGCGGTTCGAACCGAAGGGGCGCGTCGGCGAGATGTGCCGCGATCTCGCGGTCAAGAACGGTGTCGTCATGCGGCATGTCAACGAGTCGATGATCATCGCGCCGCCGCTGATCATCACGCCGGCGCAGATCGACGAACTCGTCGACAAGGCGCGCAAAACCCTCGACGCCGCACTGGCCACGCTGCGGGCGTGAGACGAACAAGCGCCGATCTCGATCAGATACGCGTCCTCGACGCCGAACTGATCGCGGCGGCGCGAGAGATCAAAGTATTGAGCCGGCTCGCGTGGCCGGCGGAAGCGCAGTCGCGTTTTCTCGAGGCCTACCGGCGCAATGCGCCCGAACTTCCGAACGTCGTTTACCCACGGCTCGAACTGACGCGCGAAATGCGCGCACTGGAAAACGTCGAGTGTCGTGCCGATGCGATGCAACATCCGGCCGCGTCGTACATCGCCGACAGCGCCCGTTCGTACCTCCAGGGCGGTCGGTTGATAGAGCATGTCGGTACGCCGCAGTTCACATCGATATCGATCGAGATCTACGGCAAGCCGGGTGATCTGTTGCCCGGCGGCAAAGTCGATAACGTAGATGCCGCGCGGCACTTCATCCACACCGGCAAGCAGTACGTGGATGCGCGTCGCGAGAACCAGAGCGACTACGTACTGTCGGCTGAAGTGGCCCGTGTCGAAATGGACCGCCGCATCCGCAAGGTCATCACCGACGATACGATCAACGTGGTCGTCGATCCGAACCTGACGGCGAAAGCGGCAGCGGGCGCGTCACGCATCCGGCTGCGCGCGAAGTCCGCTTTCTCCGAATTCGATGTCGATCAACTCGTTCAACACGAAGCATTCGTGCACAGCCTGACGGCGCTGAACGGCCGCAAGCAGCCGATACTGAAGAGCCTGTCGCTCGGCGCGCCGCGCACGACCGTGGCGCAAGAGGGTCTCGCGACGTTCGCGGAGCTCGTCACCGGCACGATCGACATCGCGCGGATGGAGCGTATCGCGCAACGCATCATCGCGATCGATCTCGCGTTGAACGGTGCGAACTTCCTCGACGTTTTCCGCTACTTCCTGGAGTCCGGGCAGCCCGAAGCTGAGAGTTTCAGTTCGGCGATGCGGGTGTTTCGCGGCG
>JANLUG010000584.1:0-6797 GCA_031363335.1 Gammaproteobacteria bacterium | reverse complement strand
TCGACCTGGTCCGGGGCGACATTCATGAGGAAATGATTGGGCGCGTGTTCCGGTAACTGCGTCTGCCATTCGTCCAGCAGCGCCGTGCGCAGCAACACCATGATCAACAGCAACATGATCGCCAGACCGAAGATCAGAATCTGCGCGACGCTTTCGCCGCGCCGTCGCGCGAGACCCGCGAGCGCCAATCGCCAGCCGCTGCCTGCCTGCATCCCGATTCGTCGACCGGCACGCAGCAGCAGATACGCGAGCGCGCCGAAGACGATCGAGACGCCGCTGATGCCGGCCACTGTCCACAACGTCAACTGCCAGCTGTTCGTGTACCACAGCAACAACCCAAGTGTGCCGAACAGCGCGAATGCATAAGTCACCGTACGCGACACACCGGCGACATCGAGGTCGCGGCGGATGACGCGCATCGGCGAGATCGACTTGAGGCCCATCAGCGGCGGCAGCGCGAACGCAGCGAGACAGACGAAGCCGCTGACGGCGCCGAACAGCAGCGGTTTGACGCCCGGCATCGGCAACTGCAGCGGCATGTACGCAGACAGCGCCGCCACGATCAACAGATGCAACACACCACCGGCCGCCAAACCGCCCAGTGCGGCAACACCGCCCACTGCACCGAGAAGCGCGAGATAGCCCCACTGAATCTCCGACGGTGTAGCCCCAAGCGTTTTCAGGATCGCAACGTGATCGTAGTGGCGGCGCGCGTAACGATGCGCCGCGAGCGCAACCGCGACTCCGGCGAGCAACACCGCGAGCAAACCGCCCAGCAGCAGAAACGCCTGTGCGCGATCGAGCGCCGAACCGATCGACGGCGTGCTCTGGCGGATGCCCATCCACCGATACGTCGCACCGAGTTGTGGTTCGAGCTCGGTGTGCAGTCGCTCGAGCGCATCGGCGTCGCCCGCGATCAACAGCCGGTACGAGATGCGGCTGCCGGGTTTGACGACGTCGGTGCGCGGCACGTCGTCCATTCGCATCAACAGACGCGGACCGAAGTCGAAAAAACTGCCGCCGCGATCGGGTTCGTCGCTCAACACGCGTCCCACCCGCAGCGCAGCCTCGCCGACGGTGATCACGTCGCCGACTTCGACGCCGAGCGCCGGGAACAATCGCGAGTCGAGCCACACCTCACCCGCGGCGGGCAATTCATCGACAACGGCAACACCCGGACCGAACGGCGCCTGCGCAAGTCGTAAGACGCCGCGCAGCGGATAACCGTCGCTCACCGCCTTGACCGATACGAGCTGATTGCGATCGCTCGCAAATACCATCGACGGAAACGTCATGGTGCGCGCCGTAGCGAGGCCGTGTTGCTGCGCGGACGCGGCGAACGCGTCCGGAATCGAGCGCGTGGACGCGATCACCCGATCCGCCGCGAGATACGTCGCCGACTCCGACAGCAACGCGTTCGACAGCCGATCGACGAACAGACTGATACCGGTCACCGTGCCGACGGCGAGCAGCACCGCCGCCACGAGCAAACGCAACTCGCCCGCACGCCATTCGCGCAACAGAAAACGCAGTACCAGCTCGATTCGACGCAGAGGCCCGCGCATCGGGTTCAGGCCGCCGAGGCGCGATTCGCGACGACGCGGCCGCTGTCGAGTTCGATCACGCGGTCGCAACGATCGGCCAGGCGTACGTCGTGCGTGACGAGCACCAGCGTCGTGCCGTATGCATCGTTCAAGCCGAACAACAGATCGATGATTCGCGCACCGGTCACGGTGTCGAGATTGCCGGTGGGCTCGTCTGCGAACAGCACCTTCGGCCGCGACGCGAACGCGCGCGCAATGGCAACGCGTTGTTGTTCGCCCCCGGAGAGCTGGCGCGGATAGTGACTCGCGCGCGCCGTCAAGCCGACGCGTTCCAACAATTCCATTGCGTCGCTGCGCGGATCCGCATCGCCCCTCAACTCACCCGGCAGCATGACGTTTTCGAGCGCCGTCAAACTGCCGAGCAACTGAAACGACTGAAATACGAAGCCGACCAGCGAGCCGCGCACGCGCGCGCGTTGTTCTTCCGTGAGCTGCGTGAGTTCGTGTCCGTCGAGCGCGACGGTGCCGCTGCTCGGCGTATCGAGCCCCGCAAGAATACCGAGCAGCGTCGTTTTGCCGGAACCGGATGCGCCGACTACGGCCACGCTCTCGCCTGCGTTGATTTCGAGGTCGATGGCCGCCAAGATCACCAGCTCTTCGGCAGCGCCGTCATTGGTCGGAACCACCTTCGAGATGCGATGCGCAACGAGAACGGGAGTCGTCATTAGAGGCTTGGTCCTGCTACTGCTCGCGGTCTCAACGGCGCTGGCCGCGCAGACCCCACTCGAGGCCAAGACCATATTGGTGATCGGCGACAGTATCAGCGCCGGATATGGTATTCAACGCAACCAGGGCTGGGTCGCGCTGCTCGAAACACGCGCCGCGGCGCTGCAACCGCCGCATAAGGTCGTGAACGCGAGCATCAGCGGCGATACCACCGGCGGCGGGCTCGCGCGGCTACCGCGCGCCTTGGAAATTCACAAGCCAAATGTCGTCGTCATCGAATTGGGCGGCAACGACGCGTTGCGCGGCTATCCGGTCGAACGAATCGAAAGCAACCTCGATGCGATGGCAACGCTGGCAAAGGACGCAGGCGCTGCGGTGGTCGTGCTCGGAATGGAGATTCCACCGAACTACGGCGCGCGCTACACGCAAGCGTTCCACGCGATCTACGCAGACGTCGCAAAACGCAACGGCGCCGCATTGGTGCCGTTCCTGCTCGACGGCGTGGCAACGGACGAGGCGCTGATGCAGGCAGACGGCATTCACCCCACCGCCGCCGCGCAGGCGCGCCTGCTCGACAACGTGTGGCCGGCGTTGAAGTTGCTGTTGTGATTCACACCCATTAACTACAATGCGCGCTCGCCCGCAGGACCCGAGGCTCGCGTGGACTCCGCCAACGCACCGAAGACGAAGACCGATACCAAATTCAACCTGATTCTGTCTGCGCTCGAGCTGTTCGCCGAGAACGGCATCGACGCCGTATCGATGCGCACCATCAACAACGCCGCGGGCACCCGGAATGCGTCGGCGGTGCATTACCACTTCGGCAACAAGATCGGCATCATCGAAGCGATCATCAGCTTCATCCGCGAAGAACTCGACGCGTCGAGGCTCGACGCGTTGACGGCGCTCGAACGACGCGTCCGCAACGGCGAGCGACCGCGCTGCCGCGAGATCATGTGGGCCGCTTTCACGCCGTACTACCGGCTGTACACCACCCCCGAATACGGCCATCACGCGCTGCGCTTTCTCGCGCGCCTGCAGATCGACATGAGCCCCGAGATCCAGGACATCCTGAACCGCGACACGCAACAGATCGCAAAACGCTTCGACGCACTGCTGGCGCGCGCGCTACCCGATCTGCCCGATAACATCCGCCGCATGCGCTACATCTATTTCTGGACGCTCACGGTGCAGATGTTCGCCGGCTCCGGGCATTTGGAGTCGACGGTCTTCGGCGATCTGCGCACCTGCGTGGACGAGGAAGCGCTGCAACGCTGTTTCGACTATCTCGTTGGTGGGATCGAAGGACCGGTTACTGCTCGTCCCGTTTGATTCGGTTGAGCTTCGGGCCTCGGCGGAAGTGGCGGGGTGTCACGGCGGACCCGCTCGAGCCATCCCTGGGCGCTCCGGTCGGCGCCATCCATGGCGCCTCAGGGTCCTCCGCAACACCCCGCCACCTCCGCCTCAAGTCGCGTCTCCAGCGTTAGTCGTGCGTCGTGCCTGAACGCGCGCGACGCGCGCGTTCATCCCAATTGCACCGAACATCCGCCACTCAACCGATAATCGAAGCCAACAGCTACAGTGAACTCACCGTATGGCCACCGTCGACGATCACGATCGATCCCGTCATGTAGCGCGATGCGTCTGACGCCAACAACAGCAACGGTCCATCGAGGTCGACGAACTCGCCGAGTCGGCGTTGCGGAATGCGCCGCACGAAGTCCGGCGCGATGTCACTGTCGAGTAGCGCCTTGCTGACGTTGGTGTAGATGTAGCCGGGTGCGAGCGCGTTGACGCGGACGTTGTACTTCGCGCCTTCGAGCGCCATCACGCGCGTCGCCTGATTCACGCCTGCTTTCGATACCGCGTAGGGAAAGATGCCCTTTGTCGTGCGTTCGCTCGTGATCGAACTGATGTTCACTACGACGGCACCGGCCAGCTTGTGCGCGGCGACGCGACGCGTCAGTTCACGCGTCATCCACCACAGGCCTTTGAGATTCGTATCGATCACCGTGTCCCACGCGTCGTCGTCGAGGGTGACGAAGGTATGCGCGCCCGCTTCGACACCGGCGTTGTTGACGAGGATGTCGACCGGGCCGAAGTGTTTCTCGGCGGCATCATAGAACGCGGTGACGCTCTGCAGATCGGATACGTCGAGGGGCGCTGCAAACGCTTCGCCACCGGCCGCGCGGATCTCGGCCACGCGCTCGTCGAGTTTCGCGACCGTGCGCGCGCCAAGTACAACTTTGGCGCCGGCCGCGGCAAGCGTACCGGCCATGTGGCGACCTATGCCGCTCGATGCACCCGAGAGCGCCGCGACTTTTCCTTGCAGTGAGAAGATATCCATCAGCGGTGCCCCTCTTTCATCGCGCTCTTCACAGTCCCGTTCACGACAGGTCCAACCATGGCAGCCCCAACGTGTCGTTCACCGCGAGCGGCCGCCAGGTGCGACTGACGGGCACGCTCCACGAATGCGGCGCGTTGTCGTTCGCTTTGCGTACCGATGCAATGCGGACAACTGATGTCCACGACGTAGTCGGGTGATTCGGTGTCGGCCTGGGTCAGCGCGGCACGACACGCATGGCACGACGCGTAAGCACCTTGAGCCAGGTCATCCGCGACCGACACGCGCTGATCGAATACAAAACATTCGCCGGCGAAACGATTATCAGGGCCGGCCACCTCGAGATAGTTCAGGATGCCGCCGTCGAGCTGGTACACGGCTTCGAATCCCCGCTCGAGCAGATATGCGCTCGCTTTTTCGCAGCGGATTCCGCCGGTGCAGAACATCGCCACTTTGCGATGCTTCTCACGATCGAGCGTGTCGGCAAACCGCGGGAATTCCCTGAACGAACGCGTGCCCGGATCGAGCGCGCCCGGAAACGTGCCGAGCGCAATTTCGTAGCCGTTGCGCGCGTCGACCACGGTGACATCGGGATCGTCGAGCAATTGATTCCACCGCGCCGCATCGACGTGCACACCCGTTCGCAGCGCAGGATCGACATCGTCTCGGTGCATCGCAATCAGCTCACGCCGGACGCGCACCTTCATCCGGAAGAAGATCGGGTTATCCGCGTTGCCTTGCGAGCCGCGCACGTGCAAATCGGCAAAACGCGCATCGCTTCGAAGCCGTTCGACGAAGCCGTGCAGCGCTTCTTCCGTTCCAGTCAGGGTCGCGTTGATGCCTTCGTGCGCGAGCAGGATAGTGCCGCGCAGCTCGAACTCGGCGCACCACTCACGCAGCATCGCGGCATCCGCTGCCGGATCGTCGATGCGGACAAATCGATAAAACGTCGCAACATTCATCCGGCGTGCGATCCGCCGAGGCACGGCGGCGACATCGGCGCCGCGCCGAAACGCTCACGCCACTCGGCCTCGGTGTAGGTATGCAATGCGAGCGCGTGAATTGCCGAGGCGAGTTCGTCCGCGAGCACGGCGTTGACGCGGCGGTGTCGAACGAGCAACCGCTGCCCGTCGAATTCGGATGCGACCAGCACGACCTTGAAATGGCTCTCCGAACCCGCCGGCACGCTGTGGTTGCCGCTCTCGTTGACCACTTCGAGATGCAACGGCGCGAGCGCCTCGGTGAGCTTCGCCTCGATCGTGCTTTGAACAGTCATGGTTTCAGCACCACCACCGACACGTTGTCGAAGCCGCCTTCGATCAGCGCGGCATTGATCAGTGCATCGACGATGCGCGTCGGCTCGGCAGTTGAGTGCGCGGCGCAGAATCGCGCGATCGTCGCGTCGTCGATCATGTCGGTGAGCCCGTCGCTGCACAGCAGAAAAACGTCGCCGTCGTGCGCATCGACCTCGGTCAGGTCGCATTCGACATCCATCTCGATGCCGACCGCGCGCGTCACGATGTTGCGATTCGGCGCGCGTCTCGCTTCGGCGGCCGACAGAATGCCCTGCTCGACGAGTTGCTGAACCAGGCTGTGGTCGGACGTCAACCGTGCAAGTTCGCCGTCGCGGAATCGATACGCTCTCGAATCGCCGATGTGCGCGGCGACGAATCTGCCGTCGTTTATTGCGCCGACCACCAGCGTGGTGCCCATGCCGCTGAACTCGCGTCGCGAATCGGCAAGCGCATAAACGCGCCGATTCGCGAGTTCGAGCGCCTCGCGCAGCGTCTCGCCGACTTCGTCGACGTTCAGCCGATCGGTGTTTTCGACGAGGTGTTGCATGACCGCTTCGACGGCGGTGGCGCTGGCGACCTCACCGGCGCGCAAACCGCCCATTCCGTCGGCGAGCACGGCGATGCCGAGCCGCGCGTCGAACGCTAGACAATCCTCATTGTTGTCTCGGACTTTTCCCTGATCCGAACGTGCGGCGATTCGCATGGCTTGCGTGTTATTGCGACAGACCGCAGTGTAATCGGCGCGCCGGGCCGCGACGAGACATTGCGCCGGTCATTTGCCGTCGCGTCGCGAGTCGGTGCTTGCGACATCCGCGAGCTGCGACTGCCGCAACTTGAGCGGGCTCGCGCGGCCCTTGCGCACGCGGATGTTGAGCATCTCGACGCCGA
>JANLUG010000575.1:0-4469 GCA_031363335.1 Gammaproteobacteria bacterium | reverse complement strand
TCAGCCGGACTCGCGTTCAGCGTTGCCGACGAAAACCGCTTCAACGTTTCGACCACCAGTGGCGCCGAGCGCGCAATGATGCGTGCATAGACCATTGCAGCGTCGCGTTGTGTCCCGTTGGGTACCACCTGATTGACCATGCCGACGTCGTAGGCGCGCTGCGCCGACAAATCCTGGCCGAGCAACATGAACTCCATTGCGATCTTGTGCGGTAACCGTGCAACCGCGCTCGCGATGAGTCCACCGGTGAAGCCTACCTGCGCTTCCGGATACTTGAACACGGTGTTCTCGGCAGCGACGACGAGATCGCACATCTGCACGATCACGTAAGCGCCGCCGATGCACCAACCGTGCACCGCCGCGATGACCGGTTTGTACAGTGCGACACCGATGCTCGGCACGCCCTGCCACATTTCCCGAGGGGCGTCCTTGATGTCGGCGCCTACGGAGAATGCACGATCTCCGGCCGCGGCCAAGACCGCGACGCGTTCATCGCTGTCCGCGAAACGTTGCCACGCAGCACACAATCCCTGGATGACGCCTTCGTTCAGCGCGTTCATCTTGTCGGCGCGCTCGATCGTGATCAGCGCGATGCCGTTCTCGGGAACCGCATACGAGACGAGGTCGCTCATCAATGCGACGACTTCGCGTTCGGGTCGAGCCACGCGTTGAAGGAGGCTGAGCGCTTATCGCGAAATGCCGCTACACCTTCGCGTGCATCCGGATGGTGGTCGGAGATTGCAGTCTTCGACGCAATTTCATCGAGCGCTTGCTCGAACGAGAGTTCCGCGGCGTTGTAGACGGATCGCTTCAGCAACCGCATCGACACCTGCGGTCCGTTCGCGAGTTCCGTGGCGAGCACCATGGCCGCGGCTTCGAGCCGGTCTGCCTCGACGACGTCGCTGACGAGTCCCAGACGCAACGCTTCCTCTGCGTCGACGATGCGTTTGCGCATCAGGAAATCCATTGTCTTCGCCACGCCGAGCAACTGCACGAGCAGATACTGGCCGCCTTCGTCCGGGAGCAGACCGAATCGCAGCGTCGCGCTGCCGATGCGGGCAGTACGCGCAGCGATGCGGAAATCGCACGACAGTGCGAGCGAAAAACCGGTTTGGATCGCGACGCCGTTGATGGCGGCGACGGTGAGCTTGTCGAGCCCGCGCACGGCAGCGTTGAGTCGTTGGGAGATCGTGCGCAACCCGTTGTAGGTGCCGATCGCGTTGTCGTGGCCGGGCGGAATGCCTGGAACGAGCGGTTTGCCGCCGAGTTCGGCATCGCGATAGGCCTTCAGATCGTCACCGGCGCAGAACGCGCGTCCGGTGCCGGTAAAGACGACAACCCGCACGCGATTGTCCATCTGCGCTTGCGTGACGGTCTCGATCAGGTCGCGCTTGATCGCGGTCGTCATCCCATTGAGGCGTTCAGGCGTATTGAATTGAATCCAGGCGATGCCCGGATCGCGCATGGACACTTCGAACCCCGAAAATGCGCCGGTTTCCATTTGTCTCCCCCCAGTCGTTGCGCTTCGATACTATCCGAAGACTCACCCAGGAAGTTCAATGATGATTCTGCGAAGTCTGACTCTGATGTTCCTTCTGATCGCAGGTTCGGCAGTAGCCGATACGCGTGATGCGGTCTTCGGCCATTGGGCTTCGAACAATTCGATCCTCGAGGTGGGTGAGAGCAACGGCGTGCTCTACGCGCGCCTCGTGTCGATACTCGATCCGCTCTACAAAGAAGGCGAGGACGGGCCGGTGGGGGCCGTTCGCGTCGATCTGCACAATCCGGATCCGGCGTTGCGCGCGCGCACGCTGGTCGGGCTCGATCTGCTGAGCGGCTATCAGTACAAAGACGACAAATGGCAGGGGCAGCTATACGACCCGGAATCCGGCAAGACCTACAAGAGTCAGATCACGTTGGGATCTGACGGGAAATTGCAGATGCGCGGCTACATCGGCGCGCCCATGTTCGGCCGCACCGCGACGTGGGGTCCCGTGTCCACTTGTGCCGCCAACGTAGCCAAGATGTTGGCGATGGCGAACCTCGAAAGTAGCTGCGGCCGAGGCTAGCCCATCACCTGCTTCCACGTGCCGATGTCGTCGATGCGCAGATAGGGGTTCTGCCGCTTCGTTTCGCCCATCGTCGCGTTCGGCGCTTCGCTGTAATGGTGACCGGGCAACAACAGCGTGTCGTCCGGCAGCGAGGCGAGTTTGCGAAGGCTGTGATACATCTGCTCGGGGTCCGAGCCGGGTAGATCGACGCGGCCGCAGCCTTGGATGAACAGCGTATCGCCGGATACCAGCGTGTTGCGGATGCGGAAGCATTGTGACCCCGGTGTGTGCCCGGGCGTGTGCAGAAACTCTACTTCGATGTCGCCGACGTTCAGGCGGTCACCCGAATCGACTTTCACGAGGTCTGCTTCCGAAACGCCGGTCACCTTGCGCACGCCGTCGGCTTCGTCGCGGTGCGTGTAGATCTTCACCGGATGCTTCTCCAACAGTTCCGCGAGGCCGGCGATCTTGCGACTGCCGAGCCCGCCGCCGATGTGATCCGGGTGGTAGTGCGTGACCAGCGCGCCTTTGAGCGTGTAGTCGTTTTCGGCGAGGTGGTTCGACAGTGCGTCGATATCCCAGGCCGGATCCACCAGCACGACTTCGCGGGTCGCACGAGATCCGACGACGTAGACGAAATTCTGCATCGGGCCGATCTGCAGTTGTTCGATGATCAGTTCAGACGTGCTCATGGCCGCTCCGAAAGGTCGACTTCGATCCGTTAGTGTAACCGACGGAGTTGAACGCACCTCCAACGCACCTTCAAGGGGCACGATCCGCGGTGATAGACTCGGCCGCCCTCCCGAGACGCTACATCAGTGGACAAACGGGCTCTGTTGGAAGAACTGAAGATCGATCGCGGTGCGGCGGCGGCCGAAGCGCCGCGCAAGCCGATGCGATGGTTTGCCTTGATCGCAGCAATCGCCGGCATCGCGTTCATCGCCTGGTACATTGTCCTCCCGAAGGCCGATCCTGTTGCGGTGGCCGCGCCGGTGGTTACCCCACAACCTGCGTCGAAGCCGACCGCCGTCGACGGCAGCGTGCTCGATGCGACCGGTTACGTCGTCGCGCGACGGCAAGCGACCGTTAGCGCGAAGGTAACGGGCAAGGTCGTAGAGGTCTTCATCGAAGAAGGTATGAAGGTGACGGAAGGCCAGGTGCTGGCCAGACTCGATGCCAGCATCCCGCGCGCCGAACTCGCGCTGTCGGAATCGCAGCTCGCATCGGCGAAGAGCGGCCTCGAAGAGATGAAGGTGCAGATCCGTCAGGCCGACCTCGATCTACAACGCACGCAGGGCCTCACTGCCCGGAAACTGGCGAGCGCGGCCGACCTCGATCGCGTGCAGCTAACGCTCGAGGCGCTGCATGCACGTCTACAACGCCAGGAACGCGAAGTGGTCGTCGCCGAGCGCGCCGCATCCGTGCAGCGCCAGTTGCTCGACGACATGGAAATCCGCGCGCCGTTCACCGGCGTCGTGGTCGCTAAGGCGGCACAACCTGGCGAGATGATTTCGCCGATCTCGGCCGGCGGTGGCTACACGCGAACGGGCATCTGCACGATCGTCGACATGGAATCTCTCGAGGTCGAAGTCGACGTGAACGAGGCGTACATCAACCGCGTCCAGCCGAAACAGCCCGTGTCCGTCGCGTTGAACGCGTATCCCGACGAACGCATGCCGGCGGAGGTGATCGCGATCATCCCGACCGCGGATCGCAACAAAGCAACGGTGCGCGTGCGCATCGCGTTGCTGGCGAAGAATCCGCGCGTGGTCATGCAGGTGCGCAATCTTGCGCGACTCGACGCGGCGCAGCGCACGGCGATCCAAAAACAGGCCGCAGATTTCCGCACGCAGTGCGCGGTCCCATGAGCGACGAGACGCTCGCCGCCCTGCTCCGCCGCTACGCGGCCGAGCGCGGTCCCGGGGCCACCTTCTGCCCCTCGGAAGTCGCCCGCGCGCTGGCCGACGACTGGCGCCCGCTGATGCCGCAGGTGCGCGCGGTCGCGGAAGGTCTGGTCGCCGCGGGCAAGCTGCGCTGCACCCAGCGCGGCCAGCCGGTGCGCCCGCTCACTGCGCACGGCGCGATCCGGCTCGGGCAGGCGGAGTGATCACGAGGCGCGCCGGGGATCGGACACGGAGGGCTGCGCGACCCAGCCGCGCAGGGCGTCGCGCGCGGCGAGGAGATTCGTGCCCACCTGATCGGCGCTGAATCTTTCCGCGAGCGCGGTGAGGTTCGATTCCTCGTCGTCGAGGTTCCAGAGACCGGTGAAGACGAAGGCGGGGCAGTCGCGCTTGCGCAGCATCCGACCGAGAAAACGCGCGCGGGGCGCATCGGCGCGCGAGGTGTCCGAGATGCAGAGGACCGGGGCGCCGCTGGCCAGGGCGGCGGTGGTTTTTTCGTTGGTCAGCACCTGATGCG
>JANLUG010000513.1:0-3537 GCA_031363335.1 Gammaproteobacteria bacterium | reverse complement strand
GTTCCGGTCGCGGCCTTTACGAGTGCCTGCGCATCGCCGCGCAGCAGTGCCTTGATGCGGTCGCCGAATGCTCCGGGACGGTCGACATCGAGCGCTTCGATGGTGCCCAGACGTTCCTGCATGTCGGCCGCGTTCGCGCCGCCGACCAGCGCCTGTTCGAGTTGCGACAGCCCCATGTCGATGTCGTAGAGGCGGTCGACGCCGCGCATGACGGCATCGTGTTGCGCTTGGCGCAGCAGCAGCCGGTATGTACGTTCGGCATCGCGGAAGCGCTGTTCGATGCGTCGCGCCGCGTCGCGCGGTAACTCACCCAGCGCCTGAAGGCGAGCGTTGTAATCAGTGAGCACGGCTGCGTCGGCGGTGTCACTCGTCGCCCCTTCGACAATCTGTTGGAACTCTGCGCACAACTGCTCCGCCTGCGCGAGCTGCGATTCGAAGACCTGCCGCTGCTCGGTGCGTGCCGCTTCGCGCTGACCGAAAACGGCATCGCATGCGACCCGGAACTCTTTCCACAGTTTCTGATCGATGCGGCGCGGCACGATGCCGACGTTGCGCCAACGCTGTTGCAGCGCCTTGATCTTGTCGATCGACGCGCGCGGGTCTCCCGCAGCGGCTTGAACGGCCTTTGCTTCGTCGACGATCGCCTGTTTTGCCGCCGCGTTCTGGTCCCATTCGGTTTTCAGTTTCGCGTGCAGGCGCGCGGTCAATGCATCGAACTGCACTTCGAGCTTGCGACCGGGGGAACGATCCACGGGATGGAACTTGCGCCATTCCTCGCGCGCGGCGTACAGGATCCGTTCTGCTGCGCGCCAATCGGCGTGATCCCATTTCATGCCGTCGAGATAACCGTCGAGATCGGCGCAGATCTTGCGACGCTGCTCGAGATTGAATTTGCGCGCCGCCGCCTGCGCATCGAAGTGTTCGCGGCACGGTTTGAACGCGATCTCCGCGGCATAATTGAAACGGTCGAACAGGCGGCGGTCGTTGTGATTCGTGACCGGACCCAGATCCTTCCACGCCTGCCGCAGTTCGCGGATGCGCTCGGCTTGAATGGTCGGCTCCAACGGTTCCGCAGCGAGTTTCTCCATGTCTACGAGGAATTGTTCGCGTTTCGGATGCGTCGCGAACGTGCGCCAGTCTTTCAGCTCCTGCACGCGCACCGACAACGCCACGAATTCGTTCTGCACGCGCTTCGCGGTGCCGGCCGGCAGGCTGTGCAACAGACGTTTGCCTTCGCCTTCGAGACCGGCGGCGCTCGCGAGATTGCCGGCTTCGATCTGCGCTTCGAGTTTGCCGATGACGTCATGCAGGCGTTGCAGCAGCTGCTCATGCAGGGCGTGGCAGGCCGCGTCGTATTCCGCGAGGCGCGCGCGCAATTGATCGGCTTCGCGCAACTTCGCCGGGCGCGGCAGGTCGGCCGGCCAGCCAATCCGCTCGAGCGTGCGTGACAGGCGCTCAGCAGCTTGTCGCGCGCGCCGTTGATCGGACCACAACGCTTCGAATTCTTCGGGCGATTCCGCTTTCGGGCTGACGGGAACGGCGGCTTCAGCCTGCGTCAACTCCGCCGTGTGTGCGGCAACGCGATCGGCTGCTTCGTACAACAGCGACAGGCCGTGCGTGATCGAGTGGAAACGCGCGGCCAACTGTTCCGGCGGCGGCCGACGGTCGGCGGCGGCGAGCCATTGATCCTGCTGATGGCGGCTGTCGATGTGTATCGCCGCGATTTCGTCGAACCCGTCGCGTTCGCCGCGGCGGATCGCGTCGAACAGATTCTCGAGACCTGTGAGTGCACCCGCGAACGCGGAGTCGTCAGCGGCGCTGGCGATCGGCGACTCGACTGCGCGCGACGGCGCGGCTGCTACGGTTACTGCCGGCGGCGCGAGTGTCGCGACCTGCATATCGAGCCGCGCCGCACCCGCGTCGAATCGCAGCGTCAGATCCGCGAGGCCTTCAGCGGTGACACCGTGGCTCGCCAACAGTTGCACTGCGGCGCTGTGGCGGTCGCGGTTGGCGAACCAGTCGTGTTTGACGACGCCGAGGCGCGCCACGAACAGCGGATCGGATTCAACTTTCAGTTGTGTCTCGACCGTGTGCACGAGTTCCTCGCCGCGGCGTAGTGCCTTGTCGAGTTCTGCGCGCGCGTGCTTGATTTCCTCGAGGCGGCTTCTGGCGAGTCTGTTGACGTTCTTGTCTTTGTCGCGCGACAACCGTTCGAGTTCGACGAGGGACGATTCCTTCATCAGTTTTTCGGCCACCGCCAGACGTACTTTCGGACTGCGGCTCTCTACTGCGAGCCGGATCAGGTCCTGGTCGTACGCGACGTCGCCGATCAAGCGCGACACGCTTTCCGCATCGCGCGCGATACGGATCGCTGCGCTGCGCACTTCGGGGTGACTCAGCAGATCGGCGGAATCGACGTCGCGCGCAATCGCTTCCGCTGCGGCGCGAACGATTTCGGGATCAGCGTCTTTTAGGAACGGCTCGAGGTGTTTGCCGTCGAGTAGTTTCGACAGCGCCGCGCGGCGCACCCCGGCATCGGCATCGGCGCGTGCGAGTTCCGCGAAGTCGTCCTGAAAATTCTTCGCCTCTTCATCCGAAATCGCGAGCACGGCCGCACGCCTGGATTCAGGGTTCGGGTCATCGAATCGTGCTCGACTCTTGAATAGTCTCGACAACATAGCGCCGCCTTGAAGCGAAGTGCCGTGACGCGTTGCCGGTCACAGTTTGTTGTGGCTGCCGTCGCACAGCGGAACGCCCGCCGTGTGTTTGCAACCGCAGAAATACAACGTGCGATCCTTTTCTGCCTGGTACTTCACCGGCGTGAATTCGGTGTCTTTATGCGATCCGTCGCAGAACGGCTGACTGGCGCTTTTGCCGCAGGCGCACCAGAAGTACTTCTTGCCGGCTTCCACATCGACAGGATACGGCGCCTTTTGCGCGATTTGCGGTGTTGCCATGATTCGAACTCCGATTGCCGAAAAACAGATTCCGTCGAAATCACTCGAACGTGCGTTCTTCCCACCACGGGTAGAACTCCGGTAGATCCTTCGACACTTTGCCCGGAAAGTGCGCCGGGCGTTTTTCGAGGAACGCCTCTACGCCTTCGCGCGCATCCGGCGAACGACCGGTGTAGTAAACGCCGCGCGAATCGAGTTTGTGCGCTTCCATCGGATGATCGGCGCCGAGCATCCGCCACATCATCTGACGAATCAGCGATACCGAAATCGCCGACGTATTCTCGGCAATCTCTTTGGCGATGCCGCGTGCGGTCGCGATCAGTTGATCCTTCGGATGGATGCTGCGGACGAGTCCGCCGGCGAGCGCTTCATCCGCCGGGAAGACGCGACCGGAGTACGCCCACTCCAGCGCGCGGCTGATGCCGACGACGCGCGGCAGGAACCAGCTGGAACAGGCTTCCGGCACGATGCCGCGGCGCGCGAACACGAAGCCGAAGCGCGCGACGTCGGCGGCGAGGCGGATGTCCATCGCGAGAGTCATCGTCACGCCGATGCCGACCGCCGGGCCGTTCACGGCCGC
>JANLUG010000472.1:0-3547 GCA_031363335.1 Gammaproteobacteria bacterium | reverse complement strand
GTCGAGTTGGTGAGTGGGCTCAGTGCGCCCACTCACAGCCGTGCTGAATTTCATTACAGCGACGCCAACGGTGTCCGTTCCGTTCAGACGCTTTCGCGGCATTTCGATTACGCGCTTTGTCCGAGGAGCATTTGGGCTCATTGAGCCCACGCGTTTATCGAGTTTGAATTTTTCACGTCAGTTCGTGGAGGGAATTCTGCTCGTGCGCGAATCGCGCGAACGAGCACTCGTCATCTTCACTTCACGACGCATTCCTGATCTGGACCACCTTGTCGGTCGGCGATCCCGGTTTGGTATCTATGTAATGCGCCCAATCGTTCATAAGCCCCACGCGCTTCTCGAACAGATCGCCGCGCCGATACGACGCCTCAACCGCGCTCGACACCGCGTGTGCGAGCGACATCTCACGGACTTCGTGCTGATAGCCTGTCTTCTCGGCGGCCCAATCGGAGAAGGTGCTGCGAAAGCCATGCACGGTTGTGGCAACCTTCATGCGCTTCAGCGCAGACGACATCGCCCCATTGGAAAGCGGCCGCTTCGGGTTCGCGGCAGGGAACACGTAGACGCCACCCAGCTTGTGCATCGATTCGAGAATCTCAATCGCCTTGGTGCAAAGGGGCACTGTGTGTGCCTTTCCCGCTTTCATGCGTGCTGCTGGAATCGTCCATCGCTTCGCGTCGAGGTCGATCTCGTCCCACTTGGCGCCGATCGTCTCGGCAGTGCGGGCGACGCACAGGATCGTGAATTTGAGCGCCGTCGCGCCCACACCGGATTGCTGGCGCAGCGTCTGCACGAATCCGTGGATTTCTGAAAACGGCAGCGCCGCGTGATGTACGACCTTCTGCACCTTCGACGGTTTCGCGAGCAGATGGTCGAGGTGACCTTTCCAGCGCGCGGGGTTCTCGCCGGTCCGGTAACCGTTAACCTTTGACCAGTCGAGGATTGCCTCGATGCGGCCGCGCACGCGCACGGCCGTCTCATTGGTTGTCGTCCAAATGGGTTCGAGAACACGCATCACCATGCCGGTGTCGATGTCCTGAACCGCGATCGTTCCGATGATCGCATCGGCGTGAGCCTTGAGCGACTGTGTCCACTGGTTGGCGTGTTTCAGGTTCTTCCAACCGGCGCTGTGCGACGCGATGTACTTCGATGCTGCCTGGCTGAAGGTGATCGACTTGAGCTGGTCCAGACGCTGCGCTGCACGCGTGGCTCGACGATGCGCGAGCGGGTCGATGCCATCTCGCAGTTTCGCGTGCAGCTTTTGCGCCTCAACGCGCGCGTCAGCGAGTCCGAGAGTTGCGACGGCCCCCAGTCCGATCTTCCGTCTGTGACCGCCGAACGTGTATCGGAACAGCCAAGACCGGCGTGTCTCGTCGACCTGCAACCAAAGGCCGGCGCCATCGGCGTAGCGGCCTGGCCTGGTGATCGTCCTGACCTTTGCAGCGTTCAGTCGGTTAATGTGTCGGCTCATCCGGGGGTACATTTAGGGGTACACAATGAGCGGAGAATGTACAGGAACGACGCAGACAGCGCTAGCGCTCAAATATCAATGAATTTGCTGGTTAATCTGGGATTTTTGGGACTTTTGTTGGAGCTTTCTGGACGTGGTTATTGCGGAAGAGGCAGGAGTCGAACCCACCAGACGCGGTCACGCGTCTCGACGGCTTTGAAGGCCGCGCGCCCCACCGGGGACGGTGCTCTTCCGCCGGGGAATATATCACGCGCGTTTTACGGTCGACGGATCGCCGACGATGCGGCGCAGGTCGCCGTAACGACGCGTGAATCCGCAACGGTCGAAGTACTCGAGAATGTCGATCGTCACATTGCGGCCGATGCCGGCGGTGTCGCGAAACTCCCGGGCGGAAAATCCGCCGGGGTGCGACTCCGCGAGTCGTTGGGCGATCGCAACGAATGCATCGACCTGCTCAGGAATGAATACCCGGTGTTCGCCCGCGCGCACGAGAAACCCGAGCTTGACCAGGCGATTGATGAATGTTTCAAGCGATCGCAGAGCGATTCCTAGCGACTTCGCAAGGTCGCCGATGCTCGGTGGCTGATTGATGCCGCGAATCGAAGACTGAATCCGGCGCAATAACGCTGCTTCGTCCGGCGGCAATGCCGCGCGATGGTCGAGTTCGTGGAAGTGGCCACCCGTTTCGGAAATGCGGCCGCTCGCAACCAGTGCGGTCAAAGCCTCGTCGAGCCACTGTTTCCGGACGACCCCGGTTCGCCGGATCTGATCGGCCTTCAGACCCTGGCTGTGCGGCGCGGCCTTGTGATACGCCGCGATCTGGCGGGTGAGCGCGGTCAATGCCGTCTCCCACGCGGATCTCGACACCGCAAAGGTGTGTGCGTTTCGTACCAGCAGGACCGGTTCCGTTTCTCCCAGAAGCACCTTCGACGCAGCATCGGTGAGGTTTCGGAGACGGCGAAAAACGTCGATGTCCACGTCCTGCAGTTCTACGAGTCGCCTAAACGCGGTCGTGGCATCGCCGAGTTGTGCCTGGATGCATGCGAGGCGCCTTGCTGCGCGACGGGCTTTGTCGGGCGGCGCGGTATCGATCACGCGGCCGCCGCCGATCGTGCGTTCCATGGCGTGATCGCGCAGCACCAATCGGTCACCGTGCTTCGGATGCAGCGGAGTCGCGAGAACCAATTCGACGAGCGCGGATTGACCCGCGGTGAGCGCCGCGGATTCGAGCAACGCGACGTGTGCTTCGGAATGGCCGGCGGCGTGATAGACGTGCACTGGCAACCAGTGCTTCACGGCGCGAGGGAAGTCGGCTAACACCGCGAGGTCGAGCACGATGTTCTGCGTCGGCGCAAGGATGGTGGGCGCGACGAGCCAATCGCCTCGACTCACCTGCTCCAACGAGACGCCGGCGAGACCGACCGCACATCGATCGCCGGCGGTTGCCCGTTCCGCGGCGCGATCCGAGACGCGCAGCGTTCGCGCGCGTGCGGGCAGGCCGCGCGGTGCAAGAACAACTTCGTCGCCTTTCTGCAGGACGCCGGAGTGCACCGTGCCGGTAACGACCACTCCCACGCCGTTTATGACGAACGCCCGATCCACGGCCAGCCGGAACGCCTGTTCGGATGGTGCGTGTGGGTTCAACGCCGCGGCCTCAGCGATGTGCTCGCGAAGCTCGTCGAGCCCCGTGCCGTCGATGCACGAAGTTCCAACAACCCCGCTGAGCCGCAATCCGGACTGACGAGCAAGCGACGCTACGGCCTCACGAACTTCCTCGAGTCGCGCCGAATCGACTCGATCCGTTTTCGTGACGGCGGCGACGCCTGAATCGACGCCGAGCAGATTCAACACGGCGAGGTGCTCGTGGGTTTGCGGCATCGGACCGTCGTCGGCCGCGACGACCAACAACGCGTGCTGATGGGCCGCTACGCCCGCGACCATGTTGTGAATGAAGCGATGGTGGCCTGGAACGTCGATGAAGCCGATCCGGTGGCCACCGATATCGGTGTACGAGAAACCGAGGTCGATCGTCAGGCCACGCCGTTGCTCTTCGGCCAGCGTGTCCGTATTCACACC
>JANLUG010000434.1:0-1944 GCA_031363335.1 Gammaproteobacteria bacterium | reverse complement strand
TGTACTTCCGCCTGCTTTTTTGTGTGCCATGACCGACTCCTAACCTTTGATTCCGGTGATGCGGACATCCGTGTACCACTGACGATGGCCTGCGCGGCGCATGTAGTGCTTGCGGCGACGGAATTTGATGATTCGAATCTTGTCGTGGCGATCGTGTCCGACAACTTCGGCCGTCACGGCTCCGCCCGCTACATACGGCGCGCCGACAGTAACGTTGTCGCCTTCGGCAACCAACAGCACTTCATCAAATGTAAGTGATGCACCGGGTTCGGCGTCGATCAATTCGAGCCGCACCACCTCACCTTCACTGACGCGGTGTTGCTTGCCACCACTCTTGAATACCGCAAACATACCAATCTCCTGGCGACGATCCCTGGGGGGTCTGTATTACAATGCCCCGACCCCGGGGGGCGCCCGCAAAAGGCGCATAATTCTACGGGCAAAGATTTTCCAATACAACGAGCCAAACGCCGGAAATGGCACGCCACATGCCCAATACGACAGCCGGCGCGACGACCGCGACCGCAATCAACCCGACACCCGATATCAAGGCGGTGTACGCGCTCGTGGCCGACGACTTCGCTGCGGTGAATGCGCTGATTCCGCGACGGCTGACCTCCGATGTCGGGCTCGTCGAAGAAATCGGCCGACACATCATCGACAGCGGAGGCAAACGTCTTCGGCCTCTGCTCGTGCTGCTGGGCGCGCAATGCCTCGGTTATCGCGGCACCGATCATGTGAAGCTGGCGGCCATCATCGAATTTCTGCATACCGCAACGCTCTTGCATGACGATGTAGTAGACCGATCCGACCTGCGGCGGGGCCGCGCGACCGCGAATCATCTGTGGGGGAATGCGCCGAGCGTGCTGGTCGGCGACTTCCTGTATTCGCGTGCATTCCAGCTGATGGTGGAACTCGGTCGAATCGACATCATTTCGATTCTGTCCGATGCGACCAATGTGATCGCCGAAGGCGAGGTCCAGCAGCTCGCAAATGTGGGTAAAGCCGACATCAGCGAAACGACCTACTTCAGCGTCATTCGCGCGAAGACTGCGATGTTGTTCCAGGCCGCATCGCATACGGCTGCCGTGCTCGCCAGCCGCGACGAGACACACATCGCAACGTTACGCGACTACGGTCTCACGCTCGGCCTGGCGTACCAACTGGTGGACGACTGGCTCGACTATGCCGGCGACCCTGCCGTGATGGGCAAGAATGCGGGCGACGATCTCGCTGAAGGCAAGCTGACACTGCCGCTGATCCACACGTTGCGGCACGGTTCCACGACCGACTGCCAAATCGTCCGCGACGCGATCGAAACACGATCGAGCGCAGCATTGACCGATGTCATCGTGGCCGTGAAGCGCAGCGGTGCGCTCGACCGGACTCGGCGCGACGCGGAAGTGCATGCGCAACGCGCAATCGAACTGCTGGCGACGCTGCCGAGCGGAGAGTACCGAGACGCGCTAGCGGATCTCGCACGCTTCTGCGTTTCGCGCCTCAACTGATCGAGTTAGCGCATCGATCGCTTGTGCCCGTTTTCTGTTGGATTCGGCGGGAGGCCACATTAGAATACGCGGCCTTCCCGGTTGGGGAACTTCGGAGTGTAGCTCAGCTTGGTAGAGCACCACGTTCGGGACGTGGGGGCCGGAGGTTCAAATCCTCTCACTCCGACCAATCAAAAGACTGGTTTTTTGTAAAACTTCAGAAACCCCGAAAGTCCTCGCAAGTGCAGGCCAAGTGCAGGCGTCAGCGCGAACGCGGCGAGCATTAACGGTTCCACCCCTCATGAACGCGCGATATCGCACCCCCGCCCCTCCCGCAGTGCGGGCAGACTCAGATTCGATCGCGAACACTCGGCGCGGGCGCTCTATCCAGATCATCGATTCGTGGGCGGTGGGCTATTGGTAGGAGAAACACAACCCAACTCGACGGTTTCCCAAC
>JANLUG010000427.1:0-3794 GCA_031363335.1 Gammaproteobacteria bacterium | reverse complement strand
ACGACATTGCTTACGGTGGCAAAGACCAGGCGGAAACCAGTGTCTTGTTCGAACTCATCAGCGCGCGTTATGAACAGCGTTCCATCCTCGTGACTGCGAACCAGCCGTTCGGCGAATGGAACAAGATCTTCCCCGATCCCGCGATGACGCTCGCCGCCGTCGATCGGCTCGTCCATCACAGCACTATCTTCGAACTCAATGTCGAGAGTTACCGACGTCGAACCGCCCTCGACAACAAACGCGGGCCAGGCCGACCCGCCACACGCGCAACCAAGAAAACCACCGCACCCACAGCGACTTCCGTTACCACCCACCAGGAGGGCTCGAACTAACCACGTCAACCATCAACTTGCCGCGACACCCGCTTCTCATCCTGATTGTCGCTGCCTTCTCATCCAGATTGACGCGCTACATTCTGATGTCCGATCCAGAAGCTGGTGATGTCATCGAGGGCACCGGGGGCTTACGCAAGCTGCGCTTCGCGGATGCACGACGCGGCAAAGGAAACCGTGGTGGGCTTCGGGTGATCTACTACTGGTGGGAAAGCGGAATGCAGTTCTGGCTGTTTACCGTCTATGACAAAGACACCGCGGACGACCTATCGCCACAACAGCGCAAGGCGCTGAAGGCATTGATCAAGTCGGAATTGGACGCCAGGAGGCAATCGTGAGAGCACCCGCTAAGACGAAGCGAGCAAGCGTCGCCAAACGCAACCTTTTCGCGGAGCTTCGCGGGGGCATCGAAGCGGTGGCTCAGGAACGGAAGGGGAAACGGACACTGCGCACCCACACGCTCGAATTCAAGCCGCCTCCTGAGTTGACGGCAAAACAGGTGCTTGCGGTACGTAGAAGCCTCAACCTTTCCCGTCCCCTGTTCGCCGCCTACCTGCGCACCAACGTGCGTACATTGGAAAACTGGTAGCAAGGACGCGCGCAACCCAACGCGCAGGCCGCGCTACTGATCCAGATGGTCAAGCGCTATCCGGATACAGTCGAGCGACTGTTGGCGATCTGAACCGAGATGCGTTCACGCAAATGAACCGTGAGGCAGGTTCAAATCGGCGGCACGAAGTGCGTCACCAAGAAGCGAAGGTGTCCTACTCGCCCCCTGGCGAACTGGCCATAGCTCGCAGTCGTCGTGCGCGGAAAGACTATTGGTCGCAGAATCCGACACGCGGATCGATATCCGTCGGAGCTCATACCGCAGCCAATGTCGAACTGTGACCTAAAAACCGCTCGGAGGACGTGGGCGTCGACCGCCGCGCGATTGTCGGGTAGTATCACTGGCAGTATCATTCAAAATTGACGAAAGCCGAAAAAACGCTTGGTCGCATGAAAGCCAACCCGCGGGATTGGCGAATCGAGACACTGGTGTCGGTTTCGGAAGCCTACGGCTTGGTCTGCCGCCAACCAGGCGGCAGCCACGTGATCTTCCGCCATCCCAATGGGGCAATGCTAAGCGTTCCCGCGCGTCGTCCGATCAAGCCAATCTATATCAGGAAGTTCGTTCGCCTGGTGGAAGACGGAGTAGCCGAATGAAAACGTCCCGGATCGAGTACCCCTTCGAGATACGTCCCTTGTCGAAGGAGGAAGGCGGCGGATACGCCATCACCTTTCCAGACCTCCCCGGATGTCGCTCGGACGGCGTCACGCCGGAAGAGGCAATGCAGAATGGGCGCGACGCACTGCAGTCCTGGCTCGGCGTCGCAAGAGAGTTCGACGACAAGATTCCCGAGCCCTTTGCCGCGGTGAGCGGGCGCTTCGTACAACGCGTTCCTCGATCGCTTCACGCGCAGCTCATCGCTCGCGCCAAAGCGGAAGGCGTGTCACTCAATACGCTGATCGTGTCGCTGGTTTCTCAGGGTCTCGGTCTGCGTGCAACGATGCGGGCGGAGTCACGTGGCCGAACCAAACGCGCAACCGCGGGCGCATCGAAGAACTCGCGTCGATCAGCTTCTTGACGCTCCCGGTCAACAAACCGCGAGCGCAGAGCAATTGCCCGGCGTCGCGATGCAACGCGCGACCGAACTCACGCTCTATGGCGAAAACGCGGTGCTCAACGGTCCGCACGCTTGCCGCAGACGTCCGGCGGCTGCACCGCCGTCGAGCCTCAATTGAATCACCCCATCGATTCCCCTAGCCTCGTACTGTCTTCGGAAGAGAACTTCGAATGTCCAATCAACCCGACGTGCTGGTGGTCGG
This sequence comes from Gammaproteobacteria bacterium, assembly GCA_031363335.1. Lineage (GTDB taxonomy): Bacteria > Pseudomonadota > Gammaproteobacteria > Pseudomonadales > Azotimanducaceae > DATJGR01. Next base: position 1,593 of record JANLUG010000427.1, on the reverse strand, counting down.
CGCAGGTTTCGCCGGCATGTATGCCGTGCACCGGTTCCGCGAGCTCGGGCTCGCGGTGAAAGTGCTCGAGGCGGGATCCGACGTGGGCGGCACCTGGTACTGGAATCGCTACCCGGGCGCGCGCTGCGATGTGCCGAGCCTCGAGTATTCGTACGGCTTCTCGCCGGAGCTCGAACAGGAATGGGACTGGCCGGAGGTGTTCTCCGCGCAAGGCGACATCCTGCAATACGCCAATCACGTCGCTGACAAATTCGATCTGCGGCGCCACATGCAGTTCAACACGCGCATCCGCGCGGTGGAGTGGCAGGACGATGCGCGGCGATGGCGCTTGACCAGCGAGGCCGGCGAAACGTTCGAAGCACCGTTCTGCGTGATGGCCACCGGCTGCCTGTCGGTGCCGGTCGAGCCGAAGATTCCCGGCGCCGAGCGTTTCCGCGGCGAGGTCTATCACACCGGGCGCTGGCCGCACGAGCCGGTCGATCTATCGGGCAAACGCGTCGGCGTGATCGGCACCGGTTCGTCCGGCGTGCAGGCGATTCCCGAACTCGCGCGCCAGTCCGCGCATCTCACGGTGTTTCAGCGCACGCCGGTGTACACGGTGCCGGCGAACCGCAAACGTATGCGCGCGGCGGTGCAGCAGGAATTCCGCGACAACTACCGCCAGATCCGCGAGATGCAGCAGCGGAATCCCGGCGGCGTCTCGAATTTTCGGCCGCGCAAGAGCGTGCAGCGGGGCGACAGCGTGCCTGCCGATGTCACGCGGCCCAGCGACATCAGCATGCCGAGTGAAGCCGGCGTTCCGAATCGCCTGCTCGACCTGGCGCCGGAACAACGCGCGCAGGTGATGGAGCGCTTCGGGCTCGGTGCACTACTCGCTTTTCGCGATGTCTACACCGATACCAAGGCTAACGAGATTGCCAACGCGCTTTACCGCGACACCGTGCGCAACATGATTCGCGATCCCGATACCGCGGAGCGCCTGCTGCCGACAACGTACGGGCTCGGCTGCAAACGCCAGGTGCTCGATCGCGACTACTACGACACGTTCAACCGCGACAACGTCACGCTGGTGGATCTCAGCGCCGCGCCGATCGAGACGATTACGGAATCCGGTATTCGAACCCGCAACGCACACCACGATCTCGACGTGTTGATCTATGCGACCGGCTTCGACGCGATGACCGGTGCGCTGTTGCGCGCGAACATCCGCGGACGCGGCGGCCGACGCCTCAACGACCAGTGGCGCGACGGGCCGGTGACGTATCTGGGCCTGCAGATGTCGGGGTTCCCGAATCTGTTCACGGTGACCGGCCCCGGCAGTCCGTCCGTGCTGTGCAACATGCTGGTTGCGATCGAGCAGCACGTGAACTGGATCGGCGACTGCATCACGCACCTGCGCACAACAGGTCAGCGCAGCATCGAGGCGCGGCCCGAATCCGAGCAGATGTGGATTGCGCACGTGAACCAGGTCGCCGAAGGCACCATGTTCACGGCGCCGACCTGCAACTCCTGGTACCTCGGCGCAAACGTTCCCGGCAAACCGCGCATCTTCATGCCCTATGTGGGCGGCTTGCCGCGCTATCGCGAGCAGTG
>JANLUG010000385.1:0-1432 GCA_031363335.1 Gammaproteobacteria bacterium | reverse complement strand
TGGCCGCTGACGCTCGCGTACTGGGGCATGAGCTGGACGCTCGGTGCGTGGTGCGAGCTGCGCCAGGACTTCCGCAACTTCCGCGTCGACCGGATCAGCTCGGTGCGCGGCTTGCGTTCCACCTTCCCAGACGAACCAGGCAAGCGCCTCGAAGACTACTTCGCCTCATGTGGCGGCCGCATCGGTCGCGCGCCTCAAGAACATCGTCAGTGACTTCAGCGTTGCGGCAGCACTCGGGATCTGCCGCACTGATGATGGCCGGCGTCATGGGCACGTTGCTCGTCGGCAACCTGCTCAGCAGCCTCTCGCCGATGTACATCGGCGCTCTCATGGAAGATCTGCATCTGTCGGAAGCGGACGCCGGCCTCGTCATGACGGTCGAGCTGATCGTTGCCGCCGCATCATTGACGCTGTTCTCCCGCAGGCTCGTCGCCATCGCGCCGTTTCGCCTCGCCGCCATCGGCGCCGCTGTCGTGCTGGCCGCGAGCATTCTGATCTCGCGACGCCCCGATCCGGATCGCTATATCGCCATTGCGATGGTCGGCACCAGTCTCGTTTTCACCGGCGTCATGGGCGCCTGCGGAATCGCCGTCGCGCACTACGGGCTGATCGGTTTTTACATGGTGGGCGCGATCACCACCGTCGCGCTGCTGCCGCTGTTCATCGTGATCCGCGTCGCGCCGATGACCGCGTTCACGTTCAACGCGGGCTCCGCGGCGGTACCACCGACGCTCGCATCCCCCCATGGCGCCAAGATCGTTGCGTTCGTGATTGCCATCATCGGTCTCACGTTCATCGGCCAGGCGGCGTGGAGTTTCGCGCAGCGCAGCGGCACCAACGCCGGCATTGCTGCCGCGGAAATCGGCGGCTGGCTCGCCGGCTCGAACCTGCTGACGGTACTCGGGTCGGTCTTCGCCGCGTGGGTGTCGACCCGCATCACCAGCATCGTGCCGCTGATCATCGGCATCCTGGCGACCGGACTGACGTGCGCGTTTCAGGTCGGCGCAGAATCGAGCTGGGCCTTCGAACTGGCGGTGCTGCTGAACGGTTTCGCGTTCGGATTCTCGACACCGTTCGTATTCGGCACCGGCGCCCGCCTCGATCGCAGCGGCACCGTCGTCGCCTATCTCAACAGCGCGGTGCTGTTCACCCAGGCAGCCACGCCGCTGTTCGCCGGCGAGTTGATCGAATACGGATCGTATCAATCGCTCGCGATCATCCTTGGCGTCGGTACGTTGATCGCGACAGCACTGATCGTCCCTGCGTGTCTCCGGGCTCGTGATTTGGCTCGTTGAGCATCGATTTCCCGGGCGTGATGCGCCGAGCTTCGATTCCCGGTGGATGTGGCGGCTTGATGCGCTGAGCTTCGAGTCCCGGCGGAGGTGGAGTCTTTCCCTGGTGAACCGATGAACAAGTCAACAGACGGTGCCTG
>JANLUG010000327.1:0-2249 GCA_031363335.1 Gammaproteobacteria bacterium | reverse complement strand
CCGACGAACGGCTGGTGGTGTTGAACGACATCTCACGATCGGTAGTGGAAGCACGGCGTGGAAAGCATCCGACACATGTGTTTTCGCATCGTGGCAAGCCACTGTTTCGGATGTTGAACAGTGGTTGGCGCAGGGCGAGGGTGCGGGCCGGATTGCCGACGGTGCGGGTACACGATCTGAAGCATACGTTCGGTCGGCGTTTGCGTGCGGCCGGTGTGAGCTTCGAAGATCGGCAAGACCTGCTCGGCCATCGTTCAGGACGAATGACGACGCACTACTCGGCGGCTGAGCTTGGACGACTGATCGAAGCGGCGAATCGCGTGTGCGAACGCGATGGTTCGAGGCCCGGTTTGGTGTTGTTGAAGCGAATAGTGAGGTCGCAATGCCCGCAAAATGCCCACATTGGGACTTTGTGGGATTTGGGGAAAACCGGTAAGCCGATGATTTGATTGGCTCCGCCTGTTGGACTCGAACCAACGACCCGCTGATTAACAGTCAGCTGCTCTACCAACTGAGCTAAGGCGGAATACGGGAGCGCGTCAGTTTAATCGGCGAGGACCGATTTGCAAGTCCATCGACTGCCGATGCGATCACGCTGGAGCTGTCAGTAGTGTTTCGCTCGACCTGCGATGACGCCGACCCGCGAGGGTACAATTGCACCAGCCAATGAAGTCGCCCTCATGTCGCACGCAGTCAATCAATTCAAAGTGGTCGCAAAGTTCCAACCCGCGGGTGATCAGCCGCAGGCGATCGCTAAGATGATCGATGGCTTGGAATCAGGGCTGGCCTCGCAGACGCTGCTGGGAGTCACGGGCTCGGGAAAAACCTACTCAGCGGCTTGCGTTATCGAGGCGGTCCAACGTCCCACACTCGTCCTCGCACCAAACAAAACCCTCGCCGCCCAACTCTACGGCGAGTTCAAAGACTTCTTCCCGCATAACGCGGTCGAGTACTTCGTCTCCTACTACGACTACTACCAACCCGAAGCCTACGTCCCGTCCTCCGACACCTATATAGAGAAGGACTCGTCCGTAAACGCGCACATCGAGCAGATGCGCCTGTCCGCCACGAAAGCCATCATCGAACGCCGCGACACCATCATCGTCGCGTCCGTCTCCGCGATTTACGGCCTCGGCGATCCCGGTTCGTATCTGAAGATGGTGCTGCACCTCGACCGCGGCGATCGGGTGGACCAACGCTACATCCTCGTCCGCCTCGCTGAACTGCAATACACCCGCAACGACATGGCGTTCCAGCGTGGCAGCTATCGCGTGCGCGGCGACGTCATCGACGTTTTCCCCGCGGAGTCGGAGAAGGAAGCGATTCGAATCGAATTGTTCGACGACCTGATCGACAACCTGTCGGTGTTCGATCCGCTCACCGGCGAAGTGATCAACCGCGTGGCTCGCTTCACGATCTTCCCGAAGACGCACTACGTGACGCCGCGCGAACGGATCATCGCGGTGCTCGACGACATCAAGGACGAGATGGTCGACCGGTTGGCGTACTTGAATGCGCACAACAAGCTCGTTGAGGCGCAACGGCTCGAGCAGCGCACGCGCTTCGATCTCGAAATGATTCGCGAGATCGGCTACTGCAGCGGCATCGAGAACTACTCGCGCTATCTATCGGGGCGCAAGCCGGGCGAAGCGCCGCCGACGCTGTTCGACTATCTGCCGAAAGATGCGCTGCTGGTGGTCGACGAATCGCACGTGACGATTCCGCAGATCGGCGGCATGTTCAAAGGCGACCGGTCGCGCAAAGAGACGCTCGTGGAATACGGTTTCCGGTTGCCGTCTGCGCTCGACAACCGGCCGTTGCGATTCGACGAATGGGAGCAGCTCGCGCCGCAGATGATCTTCGTGTCGGCAACACCGGGGCCGTATGAAGGAAGTCATGCAGGGCAGGTGGTCGAGCAAGTGGTGCGGCCGACCGGGCTCATCGATCCGATGATCGAAGTGCGCCCCGCATCCACGCAGGTGGACGATCTGTTCAAACAGATCCAAGAAACCGTAGCGCTCGGCGATCGCGTGCTGGTGACCGTGTTGACGAAACGGATGGCCGAAGACCTGACGGAATATCTCGACGAACACGGCATCCGCGTTCGCTATCTGCACTCCGACATCGACACGATCGAACGCATGGAGATCATCCGCGATCTGCGGATGGGCGAATTCGATGTGCTCGTCGGCATCAACCTGTTGCGCGAAGGGCTAGACATGCCGGAGGTCTCGTTAGTCGCCATCCTC
>JANLUG010000240.1:0-7089 GCA_031363335.1 Gammaproteobacteria bacterium | reverse complement strand
AGCGGCCGGTCGCGATCGTCTCGTCGAGGTCCACGCCCGTCTCGATGCCCATGCGGCCCAGCATGTAGAGGAGATCCTCGGTCGGGATGTTGCCGGTCGCCGCGGGTGCGAATGGACAGCCGCCGATGCCGCCGATGCTCGCATCGAGCGTCTCGACGCCGACCTGCAGTGCAGCGAATGCGTTCGCGATACCGGTGTTGCGCGTGTTGTGGAAGTGCGCGCGCAGCGGCAGCGCCCCCAAAGACGCTCGCAAAGCACCGAACAACTCGAGCACCTGACTCGGCACACCAACACCGATCGTATCGGCCAGCGCGAGTTCCACGGGTCCCGCATCGGCGAGTCGCGCCGCGATGTCGAGCACGCGCTGCACATCGACATCGCCTTCGAACGGACATCCGAAGGCGACCGCGATCGTGGCCGTAGCACGCAAACCGCGTCGCGCCGCGTCACGCAGAATGTCGCAGCCGACCTGCACCGCGTCGTCCACCGTCTGCCCTTGATTGCGCGATCCGAACGTGTCGGTGGCCGGCACCACCATGCCGACTTCCTGCAGACGCTCGGTTGCGCGCGCACGGTCGTAACCGCGGCGGTTCAGTATCAAGCCGGCGTAAGTGACGTCGCCGCGTTGTGGTAACCCCTGACACACCGCCTCCGCGTCCGCCATCTGCGGCACGCGCGCCGGATGCACGAAGCTGGTGACTTCAATGCGGCGGAAACCGGCGGCGAGCGCGCGGTGGATCAGCGTCAGCTTGTCTTCCGTCGAGAGAATCGCGGACTCGTTCTGCAATCCGTCGCGCGGGCTGACTTCCATCACCGTCACCGATCGCGCCATCGACATGGGGAACCTCGTTCTTAGTGGGTCAGCCGCTGCTGAAGCCGTCGCGCAACGCGACCGTTCGATTGAACACCGGCCGGTCGGCGCGGTGTGCGTCGTCTTTGCAGAAATAACCGAGCCGCTCGAACTGGAAGCGCGGCGCGTCGGAGTCGACAATCGCGCGCTCGACGAAGCCTTTGCGTACCGAGAGCGACGCCGAATTCAACGCTTGTGCGAAGTCGAGCTTCGCCGGATTCGGATCGTTGAACAGATGTTCGTACAGCCGGAACTCGGCGGCCACCGCGGAGCCGGCCGACACCCAGTGAATGACGCCTTTCGGTTTCAGCCCGCTCGTATCGGAGCCGCTTTTCGATTCGGGCACATAACTGCAGCGCAGTTCGGCGACGGCGCCGCTCGAATCCTCGATCACTTCGTCGCAACGGATGATGAAGCCGTTCCGCAAGCGAACCATACCGCCCGCAACCAATCGTTTGTATTTCGGCGGCGGCGCTTTCGAGAAGTCGTCGCGCTCGATGTAGAGCACCGGGCCGAACGTCAGTTGTCGCACCCCCATATCCGCTCGTTGGGGATGCCACGTCGCAGACAGCAGTTCGTCTGTCGCGTTCGGATAGTTCGTGATGGTGACCTTCAGAGGGTCAACCACCGCCATGCCGCGCGGCGCCGTCGCTTCGAGGTCGTGACGGATACAGAACTCCAGCAGGCTCAGCTCAATCACGTTGTCCTGCTTCGTAACGCCGATGCGGCCGCAGAAATCGCGGATCGCAGCAGGTGTCACGCCACGCCGCCGCAAGCCGGCGAGGGTCGGCATGCGCGGATCGTCCCAGCCGGCCACGTGCTTCTGCGTCACCAGCTCGTGCAGCAGCCGCTTGCTCATCACGGTGTACTCGAGGCCCAGGCGCGAGAATTCGATCTGCGGCGGATGGAAGTTGACGTTGATGTTGTCGAGCACCCAGTCGTACAGCGGCCGGTGGTCTTCGAACTCGAGCGTGCACAGCGAATGCGTGACGCCTTCGAGCGCGTCGCAGATGCAGTGCGTGAAGTCGTAGGTGGGATAGATGCACCACTTGTCGCCGGTGCGCTGATGGTGCGCGTGACGAATGCGATACAACACGGGATCGCGCAGGTTCACGTTCGGCGACGCCATGTCGATGCGCGCGCGCAGCACGTGCTTGCCGTCGGGAAATTCGCCGGCACGCATGCGCGTGAACAGATCGAGATTCTCGGCGACGCTGCGATTGCGGTAAGGACTATCGCGACCGGGTTCCGTCAGCGTGCCGCGCGTCGTGCGGATTTCTTCCGCGCTGAGACTGCAGACGAACGCTTTGCCATCGCGCAGGAGTTGCGTCGCGAAGTCGTACAACTGTTCGAAGTAGTCGCTGGCGTACGTCAGATGCTCGCCCCAGTCGAAGCCGAGCCAATGCACGTCGTTCAGAATCGATTCGACGTATTCGTCGTCTTCTTTCAACGGATTCGTGTCGTCGAAACGCATGTAGCAGATGCCGCCAAACTCGACGGCGACGCCGAAATTCAGGCAGATGCTCTTCGCGTGACCGATGTGAAGATAGCCGTTCGGCTCAGGTGGGAATCGGGTGACTACACCGGCGACGACTTTCTCGTCGAGGTCGTGACGGATCCTCTGGCGGATGAAATCGGTGGTTTCGGTCGGCTTCGACGGGTCGAGTGTCATCGTCGTTCCATGAGTGGTTCCGTGACGTCCTTATCGGGAGGTGAAACATCGCAAGGTGAAACGCGGCGCATTGTAGCGGAATCCGCGGCGCGCCCGGCGCGACCGGCAGCCACAAATATCTCTACTAGACTCTGTCAGAGCACCCCGTGGGAGTGGGCATGCAAACTGGACTGCAAGAACGCAGCTTGAATGAGCTGATCGAGATCGCCAAGCGTGCGCAGAGCATTCTCGGTCACCTCGACCTTGAAGCGATTGCCAGCCACGACCCCGACGCGGTTGCGAAGCTGGCGTCGGTCGCGCATGCGATTCAAGCGCTCGACGACGGCGAAGACGTCGGCTTCATTCCCGGCATCGACGAAAACGTCGAAGGCCCGCCGGTGCTCGATCCGCGCCAGGTGCGCCGATCGGAACTGATGGAACTGTTGGACAAGGCCGGCTACGCCAACCGACTCGGCCGCGTATACGTCGAGCCCGCCGATACACCCGAGAAGCCGCTCGAATTCGTGGCGCACCAGGATGGCCTGCCGCTCTTCGATATCTGCCTCGCGCCGGATTACAGCCCGGCCGACGGCGCGCACGGCATCTTCATCTCCAATCGCGGCGTGTTCTCGGTGATGGTGCCGAAGCCGATCGTAGAGAACCGCTGGCGTGTGCTGCGCAGCGTGCCGTACGAGAGCGAAGAAGAGCTGATCGACACCGTGCGACGTTACATCGCACGCCCGGCCGCCGGAGAGAGTTGATCGGTCGCCTCACTTGAAGCGGTGATATGCGAGGTAGCACAGATACGCTATCGCGGCGCCACTCGATACGCCGACAACTGTCATCAACCCTTCGTCGAGCGACATCGGCGGCTTCGCGACCGCCAACCCCACACACAGGAGTGTCATGGCAACAAACACTGCACCGAACATCGAATAGACGAGCTTCGGCACGGCCAGCCGACCCCGAGTATCCCAAAGTCCGGTCAACGCGCCGGCCCAGCGGAACATCAACGACGCCAACCCGATACCGATTGTCACGAGGACGAATAGCGGCACGGTAGGTTTTTGGGCAAGCGACCAAATGCCGAACAGACTCAAAGTGGTCATGCCCACGGCGACCACGCCGCAGACATGACCAATGGCGCTCGCGAACGACTTCGGTACTTCGTCGTCAACCACGGCGCCGCTCCGCTAGTTCGACCATTGATAGAGATCGGTCCCCAGCGACTGTCCCGACACCGACGTGTAGGCGCTGTTGGCAAAAGTACCTGCACCGTACCCGGCCGCGAACGCGACACCCGTCGCGCCCATTACGTTGCGCAAAGCGAGTCCGGCCTCGATGCCGGTGATGCTCACGCCGCCGACGTTGATCGAGTCGATCCCGCCACTCACCTGATCGATCTCCGCTTGAGAAAGCGTCCTCATGTTCTCATCCTCCTTGACTGATATTGGGTTCGGGTTCCTGCGACCCGGAATCGAAACTACGCCGACGCTTCGTTCAAGGAAACGGTTTCGTCTGATAATTCATTGAGTTTTAACACCATGCCGACTGTGCGATATCAGCCCGATATCACGGTGATGGCATCACGCGCAGCAATTCTCGAACGAACGTCCAATGCGCCCATTGGCTCGGATGCGCGCGGATCTGTCGCTCCGCCAGCGTACACAACCGTTGCGCAACGTCGGCAGTCCGGCGCGCGCGCTCCGGCATACGCGTCGGCTGCGCCACAACCACGGGCATCGCTTCGACGACGGACATGCCGTTCGCATCGTAGTGCGTGAAGATCGGCAGGATGTCGGCGTTGCCAAGCAACGCAATCTCAGCGGGGCCGCGAACGAAGTGCGCGCGACGACCGAGGAATTCGACCTCGGCGGTGTGGCCGAATTGTTGCGGCAGGTCGTAGAGCACCACGACGATGTTGCCGCGGCGGAGTTCGCGGATGGCGGTCGGTGCCGCAGCGCGGCCGGTGCGCAATACCGTTATCGCCAGATCTCCCGACGCGATCCGCGCAAACGCACGCGCTTCGATTTCGCTCCACTCCCTGCGGCGCACGACGAATACGCGCTTCGACGTCGACAAGGTCAACCTCAGCCTGCGCAGCCCTTCCAGGTAGTCGCCCATGTGAATAGTTGCAACCACCACACCGCGCGGGCACGCATTCACATAGTCGCCGACGTGCGCTGCGTCCAGCAGCATCCCGCGCGGCCGCTGCGGAGCATCAGTCCAGCTGACGCTCTCCAAATGCCTATAGAAAAACCAGTCATGGATCAGGCGCCGTGCAGATGCCGCCGACTCCCCCAACAGTTCCTCGAAGGCGTACGTTAGCGGCTCGAGGTCCGGCGGCAGCAGACGGCGCGCCAACGCCCTCGACACAAGGCGTCGCGCGCGCAGGGTCGGATCCAACGACGAAAAGCGCTGCAGCACGGCAACGGCAGATCGGTAGTTTGCGGTGGATCTCGTTCCAATGAAGCGTCTCATTCCATCACCTCGATATTCGAAGCAGATTGAGCCTGCACCGCCGACGCTGTTTCGCAGCGCCGCGGCGACATTCCACGGTGCGGCATCGCTCGGCTCCGCGCGGATCGTCAGCAGTGTGCCCATCGGCGCGATGGCGTTGCTGATCGTCGCGATCGTCGCGGCCGCGATCGCCTTCGTCGTGTGCGGACAGTACGCGCGGAAGGAAGCCGTGGAGGGATTCCTGGAACCCGATCACGGCGTGATTCGTGTGTTTCCGCCGCGCACCGGCGTCATCAGCGACGTGCGTGTATCCGATGGCGACAGCGTTCGCCGTGACGATGTGCTGTTCAAGGTCGCCGATCTGCAATCGATGGCGGACGGAACCGACGCCGATACGCAACTGCTGATCGGCTACGACAACGAACGCGCGGCGCTCGCTGCCGCGCGCGAACGTGAGATGCGACGCGTCGACGCGGATCGCGCGGGTCTGATCGCGCAGCTGGCAGCGACAGCACAACAGATCGTCGAGATCGCACAGCTCACCCACGTACAGATCGAGCAGAGCGCGCTGGCGGACCGGCAACTCGACGCGCTGCGTAAACTGCACGATGCCGGCACGATCGCGGCGGTCGAGTGGCTGTCGCAGCGCGCGCAACACCTGCAGACAAGGGAGAAGCTGCAAACGACGCGTCAGTTGAGCAAGCGCATCGAAGGCGAACATGCGTTGTTAACTGCACAGCTCGCGCGACTGCCGCTGGAGCACGACGAGCGACTCGCCGACATCCACACTCGCCTCGCAGCGATCGAGCGTTCGGACGTACAGATCCGTGCGCGGCGCAACTTCGAGGTGCGCGCGCCGGTTACGGGGCGAATCGTCACGGTGCGTCGCAAGGTCGGCGATCCGGCGCAACCTTCGGATTTCGCGCTGACGTTGATCCCCGACCATTCGACGCTGGTCGGACGATTGCTGATCCCGACCCGCGCAATCGGCTTCGTCGCACCCGGCCAGGAAGTGCGCGTCCGCTTCGACGCATTCCCGTACCAGCACTTTGGCGTGCATCCGGCAGTGTTGCGCGAGGTCGCGCGCAGCGTGCTGTTCGACGGCGACGGCTACGGTCCTCTGCGCGTGACTCAACCGGCCTATCCCGCCACTGTCGATCTGCTGAATCAGACGATCACGGCGGACGAACGCGACGTGCCGTTGCAGTCGGGCATGCTGTTCAGCGCCGACATCATTCTCGAACGACGCAGCATTCTGGAATGGGTTTTCGAACCGCTGCTCGGCATGCGGGGTCGCGGCTGATGCGCGCGAAACTGCCGGTGATGCTCCAATCCGAAGCATCCGAATGCGGGTTGATCTGCCTCGCAATGCTCGCGGCCTATCACGGCGGCGTCGCGGACGCGCACGAATTGAGGCGGCGGCTCGGCGCGACGTTGCGCGGTTGGTCGTTGCGCAGCTTGATGACGGCAGCGGCAACGCTCGGTCTCTCCGCGCGCGCGCTGCGTATCGAAGTCGACGAGCTGCGGCACATCGCTTGCCCCGCGATTCTGCATTGGGACTTCGATCACTTCGTCGTGCTCAAGAAGGTCGGGACGCGCCACGCGGAGATTCACAATCCGGCGGTAGGCGAGCGGCGCTTCCCGCTCGAGGAGATGTCGAAGCATTTCACCGGCGTTGCGCTCGAGCTGACGCCGACCGCGGCGTTCGAGCGGGCACAACGCGCGCCGCGGCTAAGCCTGTGGACATTCTGGCGCGGCACCGATGGATTGCATCGCCCCATTGCTCAGCTGTTGGTTCTGTCGGTATTGATTCAACTCTTCGCGCTCGCAACCCCGTCGTACATGCAGCTGGTCGTCGACGACGTGCTGGTCAAACAGGATGTCGACGTCCTGAACATCCTCGCCGTCGGGTTTCTGTTGCTCGCGATGATCAACGTCGCGACGAAGACATTACGCGGCTTCGCGAGCCTGTATCTCGCCAATCAGCTGAACTTCTCCATCGGCGCGCGCTTGTTCTTCCACCTGATCCGCCTGCCGCTCGATTATTTTCAGCGCCGCCATATCGGCGACGTCGTCTCGCGCTTCCGTTCGCTGAAGCCCGTTCAGGAGTTCATCACCGGCGGCGTCG
>JANLUG010000235.1:0-6353 GCA_031363335.1 Gammaproteobacteria bacterium | reverse complement strand
CGTAGAAATACAATGCGGAGTTGACCTGCATCGTGCCGTCGAACAACTCGCCCTTGTAGCCCAGTTCATACGCGGTCAGGTTCTCGGGCTGGTACTTCGCATTCTGGCTAAAGAACACGAGGTTGAATCCGCCCGCACGGTAACCCGACGTCACGGAGAAGTAGATCAGGTCCTTGTCGTTCGGCGTCCAGTCCAAGTTGATGCGCCCGGTCACCGCGTCGTCCTTTCGGTACAACTGGCGCCACAGCGAGATGCTGGTCGGTACGCCGGCGGTGCGCAGGTTGTTGTAATCGAGAACCTCGCCGGTAGGCGCCATAGCGCCAATCGCGGTGTTCAACGCAACCAAACCCGCACCGTTGAGACCGACGATGGTTCCCTCGTCGTAATAGAACAGGTTCTCTTCCCCATGCAGCTGATCGCGCGCCCACCGGGCACCAAACGTCAGCGCGAAGTGCTCGTTGAACGTGTAAACGCTCTGCGTATAGACCGCAAAGGCCTCACGTTCGCTGCGGGTCTGGTACAGCAGATTTGTCCCCGGGGTGTCCGGACCATGGGTGGTGTTGGTACCGGGCGCCGGATCGCCGGCCCACTTTCCAAAACAGAACTCGAACGGATTGCCGTCGAACGGCACCTGCGAACAGCCGGTACCGAGGAACGGTGCGGTCGGTAATCCTGACGGCACGCCGCCGCGAAGCGCCAGTCCGGCTTGCTTCGCAGTAAACAACCCAGCTTTCGGCAGCAGCGGAAGCAGCGCGCCTACGAAGGGGCTGCCCAGTGCGGCGCCCGCAGCCGCGTAATTGAAATCCTGCGTGAACTTGCCGTTGCTGTTCGCGTTGTAGAAATCCCCGCGCTGCGTGATGGCCGCCTGGTAGTAAAACAAGCCGGTCGTGGTACTGAGCGTGTCGCTCCAGTCATTGAAGAACTGCAGCTCATTCGACACGTACTCCGTTTCCTGGCTGACGTAGAACTGTTGGTCGCCCGAGTAGGAGTTCGGATAGCTGTTGAACGTGGTCGTGTTGCTCGACAGGTCGTAGTCCGACGTACGGTCGTAGAAATAGTCCGTATAGCCGAAGATGTACTTGATCGAGAACTGGTCGTTCACGGTCCAGCGCATGTCGGTCGAGTTGGCGGACTGATCGAAGTACTCGTCCTGATAGCCGCTGGTGTCGGTCGATACATCATCGCCGCTGATGCTGCCGTTACCGAGAAAGTGCTGTCTGGAAAGCGCCGTCCCGAATGCTTTGTTGTTGACCTGGTTCGCTCCATCGATCGAGCGATCGACCCCCGGCGTCACCCTCTGTGCAGTAACAGGCGCACCTGTGACGGGGTCGGTAAAGGTGTAGATCGTGGTTCCGCCGGCTTGGAACGTGTTGTTCGTCGTCGCGGCAGTCACCGCACAGTTCGGTACCGTCCGGTCGACCAGAGTCGCACAGCTGACCGCAGGATCGACCCGACGATAACCCCATGCAAAGCTTGAGGTGTTGCGCGCCGCGCCCGTGACGGGGTCGGGTACACCGCCGTTCTCGTTCAGGTTGACGATGCCCGCCGCGTCGGCGCCGCCCATCCGCCGGCGATAGCTGCGCTCGTTGCCGCGCGTGTTGAACTCAAAGTTTTCGGTTGGCGTCCAGCGCAGATACAGCGCGTAGTTCTCGTCGCCGTAGTTGTCGGGATCCTGGTTACCCGACTTGTCGTCGATGTAGCCGTCGCGCGTACGCTTCACGCCGGTCAGGCGCGCCGACAGGATGTTGTCTATCAACGGACCGGACAGCATTCCGTACTCTTCGCGCAATCGGTAGCTGCCCGCCACAACCCTCGCTTCGCCTTCGAATTCATTGGTCGGAAGCTTGTTGATGAAGTTCACCGCGCCGCCGATTGCGTTACGGCCATACAGTGTTCCCTGCGGGCCTCGCAACACCTCGATCCGCTCGATGTCGAACAGACCACCCTCCGTCGATGCGATACCGAAGTCTTCCGAATACACACCGTTGAGGTACGTCGCGATGCCAGGGTCGCCGCCCAGTGCCCGGAAGTTCCGACCCACGCCGCGGATCGCCATGTCGTAAGGCTCGATCACCGCTGCAGGAATGAACTTCTGCAGGTCTTCCTGGTTGCGGATGCCGAAGTCTTCGAGCATCTGACCCGTGAATGCCGTGATCGAAATGGAGGTGTCGCTGACCGTGGACTCTTTGCGCTCCGCGGTTACGACCACCTCTTCGATCTGACGCCGGTCCGTTGCGGGCGCAGTCGCATCCGCGGCAGAAACGGTCTGGGTCATGAACGCCGCAGACATCAGCACCGGCAACCCATAAGCGCTCGCCGTTAAACATCGTCGGAACCATTCGAAATGTGTCGCGCGGACGCGCGCATTGGACTCGGCATCGGCGCATACGCCGACGCGCCCGTAAGAGCGGATTGCCATGCGATGATCTCCCCGTTTGAATGGACCCACACATGCTCCCAACAGGTGTGGTCGAAGACCCTCCCCAGAGTCTTCGTCAATCGTTTATAGGCGGCGACCTCAACGATGTCAACGAAATTGAAATGTCAAGGCTGAACTCTTCAGCGAACTCGCGCGCGTGATCCGCGTGTGTCGATGTCGAACAGCGCAGCGAGTTGCTCAGTCATCGCGCCGCCCAACTGCTCCGCATCGGTAATCGTCACTGCGCGATGGTAATGGTGCGTCACGTCGTGGCCGATGCCGATGGCGATCAACTCGACGGGTGACTGGTTTTCGATGATGTCGATCGCGTATTTCAGATGTTGTTCGAGATAGTTGCTCGGATTCACCAGCAGCGTGGAGTTGTCGACGGGCAGTCCGTCCGATATCACCATCAGCACCTTGCGCTGTTCCTGCCGAACGACAATACGGTTGTGCGCCCAGATCAGCGCTTCGCCGTCGATGTTCTCCTTCAACAACTCCTCGCGCATCATCAGGCCGAGATTTCGCCGCGCACGCCGCCACGGATCGTCTGCTGCCTTGTACACGATGTGTCGCAGATCGTTGAGCCGCCCCGGATTGGACGGCTTGCCGGCTTGAATCCAGCGTTCGCGCGATTGGCCGCCGCGCCATGCACGCGTCGTGAACCCGAGAATCTCGACCTTGACGCTGCAACGCTCGAGCGTGCGCCCCAGGATGTCTGCGCACATCGCCGCAATCGTGATCGAGCGTCCGCGCATCGAACCGGAACTGTCGATCAGCATCGTCACGACGGTATCGCGGAACTTGATCTCTTTCTCTTGTTTGTACGCTAACGGATTCATCGGGTCTGCCACGACGAGCGCCAGCCGCGACGCGTCGAGAATTCCCTCTTCGAGGTCGAATTCCCACGAACGGTTCTGCTTTGCCATCAAGCGGCGCTGCAATCGATTCGCGAGCTTCGACGTCGCGTGCTGCAACGATACGAGTTGCTGGTCGAGCATCGTCCGCAAGCGCGACAGCTCTTCGGGATCGCATAGGTCTTCGGCCCGGACCATCTCGTCGAATTCCGCGGTAAACGCCTGATAGTTGACGTCCATGCGGATGCGACCGGCTTCGTCGCGCGTGATGTTCGGCGCTTCGTCGGGATCCGACTCCGCACCGAGGTCCGACAAGTCCATGTCGGCTTCCATCTGCATCGTCGACGTCTCGCCTTCCGCGTCTTCGTCGGCCATCGAATCGTCGTCGAGGACGACGTCTTCGGGGCTCGCGTCGGAATCCGAGTCGGACGATTCGTCGACGGTTTCTGAGTCCTGATCGTTCTCTTCGAGTTCCGGCGGATCGTCGAATTCGGCGGCGAGCCCGAGGTCGGAGAGGATCGATCGCGAGACCTTCGAAAAACGATCCTGGTCGAGCAGGCACTCACGCAATGCTTCGATGTCGCGCCCGGCACGCGACTCGACGAACTCACGCCAGTGTTTGACTACATTTTCGGCAGAAGGCGGCAGCTTGCGACCGGTCAGATGCTCACGCACGAGCAACCCAACCGCCACGCTAAGGGGCGCTTCCGTTTCGGTGGTGATCGTGTCGAACGCCGCTTCCTGGCACTGCGACTCGAGCGACGCGTCGAGATTCTGCGCAACGCCCTGCATTCGAAGCGAACCGATCGAGGCGATCCGCGCGTCTTCCACCCAGCGGAACATCTCTTCTGCCGGACCTTCGCGCGGCGCGCGACGCTTGTAGACCGCCGCGTCGTGATAGCGCAGCCGCAACGCGAATTCGTCGCCGACGCCGCGCACGACGTTGATCTGCGCGTCGGTAGAACCGATCGCCGGCAGTGGCACGCGGATGCGATTGCCCGACGCGGCCGGTGTGCCATGGCCGAACGTGACGTCGAGTTCGTCGTTTTCGGCGAGCGCGCGCATGGTCGCGATCGTCGCGCGCTTGAACGGCTCTAGCGGATTGTCCTTGTCGTTCGCGGACATGGGTGCTGCTGCGTCACCCGACTACGAGGCTTTCAGCGTGATGCCACGCGTGGCATCACCGAGATCTTCTCCCATGCAACGCTGGTAATACTCGGCAACGATCGGACGTTCGAGTTCGTCGCACTTGTTCAGGAACGACACGCGGAACGCAAACGCGAGATCGTTGAAGATATCGGCGTTTTCCGCCCACGTGATGACGGTCCGCGGCGACATCACCACCGACAGATCGCCGTTGATGAAGCCGCGCCGCGTGAGATCGGCGACCGACACCATGTTCGAGATCTGCCGCCGCCCCTTGTCGGTTCTCCAGCTAGGGCCTTTGCTGAGGACGATCTCGACCTCCGCATCGTGCGGCAGGTAGTTCAGCGTCGTGACGATGTTCCAGCGGTCCATCTGGCCCTGGTTGATCTGTTGCGTGCCGTGGTACAGACCGGTCGTATCGCCCAGACCGATCGTGTTCGTCGTCGAGAACAACCGGAACGCCGGGTGCGGGCTGATGACCTTGTTCTGATCGAGCAACGTCAGTTTGCCTTCGACTTCGAGCACACGCTGAATCACGAACATCACGTCGGGACGACCGGCGTCGTATTCGTCGAATACCAGCGCCGTGGGATGTTGCAGCGCCCACGGCAACATCCCCTCCTTGAACTCGGTGATCTGCTGGCCGTCCCTTACGACGATTGCGTCCTTGCCGACGAGATCGATACGGCTGATGTGGCTGTCGAGGTTGACGCGGATGCACGGCCAGTTCAGCCGCGCCGCCACCTGTTCGATGTGGGTCGATTTACCGGTACCGTGATAGCCCTGAATCATCACACGGCGATTGAACGCAAACCCCGCCAGAATCGACAGCGTCGTTTCGGGGTTGAAGCGATAGGCCGGATCGACATCCGGCACGTACGCGGTGCGTTCGCGAAACGCCGGACACTCCATGTCCTGATCGAGGCCGAAGATCTCCCGGACGCTTACTTTCGTGTCGGGTACCATGTCCGGCGACAAGCCGGAGTCGTGCGCTTTCATAGGTTTTCCACTACTTCAGACTGCAACTTCGAAGGCTCATTCGAGCCGCGCTCTACGAGCGAATCGCGTATTTAACCACTAACTTCGGACAGACACGACATGGCCACACTCTTCCTCGTGCGTCACGGCCGCGCAGCGGCGGGCTTCGACAGCCATGCGGATCCCGGCCTCGATGAACTCGGCCGCACGCAGGCCATTCACACCGCCTCGATCCTCGCGCCGCTCGGACCGCTCGCGATCTATTCGAGTCCGCTCGCCCGCGCGCGTGAAACGGCGATCCCGTTGTCGCAGCAGTGGGGCATCGAACCGGTGATCGAACATCGCGTTGCGGAAATCCCATCGCCCACCGCCGACCTGAGTCAGCGCGGTGTTTGGCTGCGAGAGGTGATGCGGGGTCGATGGCGGTCGCTGCCCGGCGACCTTCAGCATTGGCGACGCGCGCTGATCGACCGGTTGCTCGACATCCGGGAAGACAGCGTCGTGTTCTGCCACTACGTTGCGATTAACGTCGCGGTCGGCGCGGCCACCGTCGATGACCGGCTCGTCTGCTTCCGCCCGGACAACGGCTCGATCACCCGAATCGCCAACGGCGACGGTCGCCTGCGCCTGATCGAGCTCGGACGCGAGAGCGAGACGCAGATCAACTGATTCCGCATGAGGGGCGCTCACGTTCCGGATGAGCCCTTTGGTTTTGGCGATCGCCGGACGCATCGCACACTGACCGCTCGCACTCAGTATCAGCGAGCACACCGATGCGCACGTCTCTCGAGATCGTTCCAAGCAGTCCGGCCGAAATTCGTACCGACCCTGCATTGGAACCAGAGCTTCGCATTGCGGTTTCTATCGGAGATCGCCGATCGGGGCGGCAACGCCTATCTGATGCCGATCAAGGTGGACATCGAAACCTATCTGGCGCCGCTCGAAGCGCGCTT
>JANLUG010000226.1:0-5159 GCA_031363335.1 Gammaproteobacteria bacterium | reverse complement strand
CGCGCCGCACCGGTGCAATACTCTGCACAACTCCCCACTTTTAGCCCAGATAGACACCACACAAGTACTTGATTTATCGGTGTTCAGGGGGGCGAGAAGAGTCCTTTTTCGCACTCAAAATCTGGTTGGGGGAACTCAGTGTCGGTTCGATTCCGACCCCGGGCACCAATCAGTCTCTCGGCTGATCAGCAGCCAACTTCTATCGCGGCCTCTTTCTAACGCAGCTTGGTCTCGAACCGCACGCCCCACGTCAGCTCGTTCCGCGTGCTCTGGTCGACACTCGCGACACTGCGATAGTTGACGAAGCCCGATAGCGCCTTCGCGACCTTCGCAGACGCGCCAACCGACCAGACGAAGTAGCCCGGATCCATCTGGCTGAACGCCGCATCGGGCGATACGAGGCGATCGGTCGAATCGCCCGGCAGGCGTACGTCGACGGCCGCCGCGCGATCATCATCACGAATGAAGTCGGCATTGATAGTGGGCGTCAGCACACCAAACGGCACGTCCAGCGCCAGCGACAGATGTGCACCCGCACTGAGCCGCAACGACTGAGCGTGTTGATTGCCGACCGCGAGATTCCACTCCCCCGCGCCGTACTCGTTGACGCGGTCGACATCGACATCGAGAAAATACGCACCGAGCTTCGGCCCGAACGTCCACGGACCGCTCCGAAGATCCAACACGCTCGTGAGCGCGCCCGAGATCTGGCTGCCACTCGTCGCACCCTTCGCAATCGGCGTGAGCCCCTGCACGTCGCCGTCACCGATCCGCCTGACCGAGTCGTAGGCGTTGGTGCCGTATGCAATCAGCCCGTCGACATGCATGAAGTCCTGTCGGAAGTAGGTGCCGAATAGAGAAACGCGTCTGGATTGCACGTCGAGTACAGACCGTTGCGCCGGCGAGTCGATACCGAAGCTCGCGTAGCCGACGCTCGAACCCACGGCGAGATGGTCGCCGAGACGATAGTCGATCCCGGTGGTCATGCCGATGCTGTCGGTGCTCGTCGCACCGATGATGGGCGACGCACTGTTGCGTCGCACGTCGCCGTTCGCGAACACACCCCATCGATCGCTGTCACCGCCGTTGAGCACGCCGTCGAGCACCGGACCCAGAATCGGTCTGGATACGGCGTTCAACGAGTCGCCGGCGATACGCCGCTCTCCGGTTTGTACGTTCAGACCTGCCAGATCCAGGCCGCGCGCACCGGAACGAAGCGCGGCGATGCGTTGCATCACGTTCCCGCTTTGCATCGAGGCGATGTCGAGAGCCGTATCGGCAACCAGCAGCGAAGCGGGGGTGATCGCGTTCAACTCGGACGTGACAGGCGACGTCACCGCCAGCGTAGGACTCGATGCGAGAAGCAGAACCAGGGTGGCAACGATCCCGCCGACGAAGGTCGACGAATTTCGAGCGATTCCGCAGGGAAAATGGAGCTGACCGTTGTGCACTGGATGCTCACCTCTGATTCAGTTCGTGGCGCATCGTCTTCAACACGAACGTTCTTCCGCATCCACCCCTCTGTCAACCTGTTAGGCCGATCAATGTCAGAAAATGCGCCGGGCGTCTCAGAACGGCTCGCACATCACTCCTTCGTCGAACAATCGAACGGGTGAGACGCAAGTCGAGCGCCGCGGGCTCGGTGGGTGGGCCGGGTTCGACCTTTTGATCAGCCTCCAATAGGCTACGGCAGGGTCATTCAACGGGTCTGCCATGAAACACCAGCCGCTGCTGCTTCGCCTCGGGTTCACCGGCGCCGAACTCACGTCCGGCGCACTGAAGGTGCACACCCCGATCGACGGGTCGGAAATCGGCGCGCTGGCAACCGGTTCCGCCTCGGATGTGGCTGCGGCCATCACGCGGGGCGTGGCCGCTTTCAAACAGTGGCGCCTGGTTCCGGCCCCACGGCGCGGCGAACTGGTGCGGCTGTTCGGCGACGAGTTGCGCGCCGCGAAGCAGGATCTCGGCGAGCTGGTCACGCTCGAGTCCGGCAAGATCCTCCAGGAAGGGCTTGGCGAAGTGCAGGAAATGATCGACATCTGCGACTTCGCGGTCGGCCTGTCCCGTCAACTCTATGGACTGACGATGGCGTCGGAGCGCCCCGGCCATTCGATGCGGGAAACCTGGCACCCGGCCGGCGTGTGCGGAATCATCACCGCGTTCAACTTCCCGGTGGCGCCGTGGTGCTGGAACGCCGCACTCGCGCTCGTCTGCGGCGATCCGGTGATCTGGAAGCCGTCCGAAAAAACACCGTTGTCGGCGCTCGCCACGCAGAAGATCTTCGAACGCGCAGTCGCGCGATTCGACGGTGCGCCGCAGGCACTGTCGCAGGTCATCATCGGAATGTCCGATGTCGGCGACGCGATCGTCGCGAATCCCGCCGTAGCCATCGTCTCAGCGACCGGTTCGACCCGAATGGGCCGCACCGTCGGCCCCAAGGTCGCTGCGAGATTCGGCAAGTCGATCCTCGAGCTCGGCGGCAACAACGCGATGATCGTGGCGCCGTCGGCCGATCTCGAGATGGCGCTGCGCGCCATCGTATTCTCGGCAGTCGGCACGGCCGGCCAGCGCTGCACGAGTCTGCGCAGACTGATCGTTCACGACGACATTCACGCCACGCTGATACCGCGGCTGAAGAGCATCTATCAACGCCTCGCTGTCGGAGATCCACTCCAGGCAGGCACGCTGGTCGGACCATTGATCGACGCCCGTGCATTCGCGGGGATGCAAGACGCCCTCACCAAGGCGCGCAACCAAGGCGGCGTTGTAACCAGCGGCGAGCGCATCGCCACCGCCCATCCGAACGCGTACTACGTGCGGCCCGCGATCGTCGAGATGCCGGGGCAAACCGAAATCGTCCGCGAAGAAACCTTCGCGCCGATCCTCTACGTGATGAAATATCGCGCGCTGGATGACGCAATCGAGATGCACAACGACGTGCCTCAGGGTCTGTCGTCGTGCATCTTCACCACCGACGTTCGCGAAGCGGAGACGTTTCTCTCCGCCAGCGGATCGGATTGCGGCATCGCGAACGTCAACATCGGCCCGTCGGGCGCGGAGATCGGCGGTGCGTTCGGTGGAGAGAAAGACACCGGCGGCGGACGCGAATCCGGGTCGGACGCCTGGAGAGCGTACATGCGTAGGCAAACGAATACGGTCAACTACTCGCGCGCGTTGCCGCTCGCACAAGGCATCAAGTTCGAAATCTGA
This sequence comes from Gammaproteobacteria bacterium, assembly GCA_031363335.1. Classification (GTDB taxonomy): domain Bacteria; phylum Pseudomonadota; class Gammaproteobacteria; order Pseudomonadales; family Azotimanducaceae; genus DATJGR01. The sequence continues at coordinate 1,949 of JANLUG010000226.1, read as the reverse complement.
GGAGCCGCCATGCCGCTGCAGAAAATCGCCGTGTTGGGATTGGGGAAAGTCGGAACGCTCGCGGCGAAGCTGCTGCACGAAGGCGGCTTCGACGTCACCGGCTTTGACAGCCGCGCGCCGCAGGATCCATTGCCGTTTCCGGTTCGAACGACTGACCTCGGCTCGGACGACGGCATCCGCGCGCCGACCACCGGGTACGATGCATTGCTGTCGTGTCTGCCGTATCGGTTGAACGCGCGCATCGCGACAGCCGCGCACGCGCGCGGCATGCACTACTTCGATCTGACCGAAGACGTGCCCACGACGAAGACCATCATCGATCTCAGCAAAACGTCGCGCGGGTTGATGGCGCCGCAATGCGGGCTCGCGCCCGGCTTTGTCGGCATCGTCGGCGCAGCCCAGGTCGCGGCCTTCGAGAAGTGCCGCTCGCTGCGCTTACGCGTCGGCGCACTGCCGCAGAATCCGACCGGCCTGATGGGCTACGCGTTCAACTGGTCGCCCGAAGGTGTCGTCAACGAATACCTGAACGATTGCGAAGTGATCGAAGACGGCGTGCGCAAGACGGTGTCGTCGATGGAGTGGATCGAAACCGTCTACGTCGAAGGCGTGATGCTGGAAGCGTTCACCACGTCGGGCGGCCTCGGCACCATCTGCGAGACATTCCACGGCAAGGTCGCGAATGTCGACTACAAGTCGATGCGCTATCCCGGCCACATGCGCCTGATGAATTTTTTCTTCCACGAACTGCTGATGCGCGAACGCAGAGATCTCGCCGGCGAAATCCTCACGAATGCAAAGCCGCCCGTGAACAGCGACGTCGTGTACATCCACGTTTCATCCGAAGGCACTCTCGACGGGCGTTTGCAGCGGCGCGAATTCGTCCGCGCTTATCGACCGATCGCGATCGCCGGCGCCGAACAGACCGCCATCGCGTGGACAACTTCGGCATCGGTCGTGGCTGTTATTGAGATGGTGCGCGACGGCACGTTGCCGCAGCAGGGTTTCCTCAAGCAGGAGGAGATTCCGCTAGAGCGTTTTCTCGCGACCACCACCGGGCGCCTGTACGCCGCGTGACTCGGCACAGTCGATCCGCTAACTTGCGTCGGCGATAGAAATCACCTGAGGCTCGAACGCGATGTCAGCGAATCCGGAATCGACAGCCACCGCCCCAACGTCCGAATCCGTTCGCGTTGCGATTCTCGGCGCCGGTATGTCGGGCATCTGCATGGGCATCCAGCTGCGCAAGCAGGGCATCGACGATTTCATCATTCTGGAGAAGGCCGACAGCGTCGGCGGAACCTGGCGTGAGAACACCTATCCCGGCGTCGCGTGCGACGTACCATCGCACGTCTATTCGTTCTCGTTCGAACTGAACCCGAGCTGGAGCCACTCGTATTCGAGCGGGCGCGAGATCTGGGACTATTGCGAACGCTGCGTCGACAAGTACGGGTTGCGCGAGAAGATCCGTTTTCGTACGCGCGTAACGAACGTCTCGTTCGAGGGCGATCACTGGCATGTCGAGACCGAGGACGGCCGTCGGGTCACCGCCAACGTCGTCGTCAGTGGACTGGGCGGGCTGCACTTGCCGAACCGCGCGGCCATCGACGGCATCGAATCATTCGGCGGCGCCCGCTTCCACACGGCGCAGTGGGATCACAGCCAGAATCTGAAAGGACGTCGCGTTGCGATCATCGGCACCGGCGCCAGCGCCGCGCAGGTATTGCCAGAGATCGCCAACGAAGTTGCCGACGTGACAGTGTTCCAGCGTTCCGCGGCGTGGGTGTTCCCGCGTCTTGCGCACGACATTCCGCAGCCGCGCCGCGACCTGTTCGGCCGCATGCCGTGGCTGATGCGCCTCTACCGATGGTTCCTGTGGTTGATGATGGACGTGATGGGCACGCTGTCGCTGCGCCGGAACAGCTGGTTTTCGACCCGGTTGCGCAACGTCG
>JANLUG010000167.1:0-3080 GCA_031363335.1 Gammaproteobacteria bacterium | reverse complement strand
CGAACCTGCAGCGTCGACTGTTGCAAGCCGAAGTCACGGTGCACTGCGCGGTGGCTGAACGCAGCTTGTCGCTGAAGGAAGTGCTGCGGCTGAAGGAAGGCGACGTCATTCCGGTCGACATGCCCGATACGCATCTCGTTTACGCCAATGAGGTGCCTGCTTTCTACGCGAAGCTCGGCAACTCGCGCGGCAATCTCGCGCTCGAATTCCAGGAACCGTTCGTTGCGAACTGAAGCACGTTCGCGCACCACAGTATCGAGAACAGGAGACAGATCGTGACAGACGAAAGAACCGAAGCCGCCGGCGCCCCTGCGCGCGCCGCCTTGCCGGGCAGCGATACTTCCGGGCCGTTCGAGACGACCGCGGTCGATCGACGCAATCTCGAAGTGGTGCTCGACATTTCGGTGCGGCTGTCCATGGAAGTGGGCAATACGAACATCAGCATCCGCAAGCTGCTGCAGCTCAACCGCGGCTCGGTCGTGGAGCTCACTCGTGTCGCCGGTGAACCGCTCGACGTGCTCGTAAACGGCACACTCGTAGCACACGGCGAAGTGGTGGTGGTGAACGACAAATTCGGCATTCGCCTCACCGACGTCGTTAGTCCCGAACAGCGTCTGAAGATGCTGCACTGATGGAACTCGGCGCGACCGTCATTCAGGTGATCGCGGCGCTGGTGGTGACACTGGCGCTGGTGTTTGCCTGCGCTTATGCGCTGCGCCGGTTCGGCGCGGTCGGCATCGGCGGCGGTCAGGTCATCAAAGTGTTGTCGGCTGCGTCGGTCGGTTCGCGCGAGCGGGTGCTCTTGCTCGAAGTGCACGGCCGCCAGCTGCTGATCGGCGTGACATCGAACTCTGTTACTGCGCTGCACACCTTCGATGCCGACGCACCGAGCGTGCCGGTACCGGCCGCGGACTTCCGTTCGATTCTGAAAGGGTTCTCGCGCCAGCCATGATGCGACTGTCTCGCAAACATGCACAGATCGTTGCCGCAGTGCTGCTGGCCTTCGTCGGCGTGCACGCGTTCGCGGCACCTGATCTATCCGCCTTCACCGTGACGACGCAGCCGGACGGCACACAGAAATACAGCGTGACGCTGCAGATCCTTGCGGTAATGACGGCGCTGACGCTGCTGCCGTCATTCGTGATCATGATGACCGCGTTCACGCGGATCATCGTCGTGTTCGCGATCTTGCGGCAGGCGATTGGTCTGCAGCAGACACCGTCGAATCAGATTCTGGTCGGCCTCGCGCTGTTCTTGACGATCTTTGTGATGTCGCCGGTGCTGAACGAAGTTAACGACAACGCGCTGCAACCCTACCTGAAGGAACAGCTCGCACCTGAAGACGCGCTGAAGGTCGCGGCGCTGCCGCTGCGCAAATTCATGCTGGCGCAGACGCGCGAAGACGATCTCGCGATGTTCATGGAAATTTCTCACGCGGCACCCGTGGCGGCGCCGTCCGACGTGAACTTCTTCGTGCTGGTGCCGGCGTTCATGACGAGCGAACTGAAAACCGCGTTTCAGATGGGCTTCATGTTGTTCATCCCGTTTCTCGTCATCGACATGGTGGTGGCGAGCGTGTTGATGTCGATGGGCATGATGATGTTGTCGCCGCTGATCATCTCGCTGCCGTTCAAGATCATGCTGTTCGTCATGGTGGACGGCTGGGTGCTTGTCATGGGCACGCTCGCGTCGAGCTTCGCTGGGGGTGGATCGTGACACCGGCCGACGTCCTCGATCTGTTCCGCGACGGACTGCTGCTCGTCGTGATCATGGTGTCGGTGATCGTCGTGCCGAGTCTGATCGTCGGCCTCGTGGTGTCGGTATTTCAGGCCGCGACGCAGATCAACGAGCAGACGCTGAGCTTCCTGCCGCGGCTGCTGACCACGCTCGTTACGTTGATGGTCACCGGCCCGTGGCTGTTGAACAAGCTGATGGATTTCACGACGCGCGTGATTCACAACATCCCCGGCCTCGTGGGGTGAACGATGAACGTGCCGGTGGATGCGTTGATCGAGACCATGAGCCGCACGTTCTGGGCGATGCTGCGGATCGGCGGATTCTTCATGGTGGTGCCGGTGATCGGCAGCCAGATGGTATCGCCGCGCATTCGGATCGCATTGACGTTCGCCACCGCGATTGCCGTGGCACCGCTGCTGCCGAAGATGCCTTCGCTGAACGACATCGATCTCGGGCTCGCGTTGCTGGCAGTGACACAAGTGATCATCGGCATCGGTCTCGGCTTCACGACCATCGTGTTCTTCCAGCTGTTCACCGTTGCCGGGCAGTTCATCGCAATGCAGATGGGGCTCGGCTTTGCATCGATGGTCGATCCGACGAACGGTGTCTCGGTCACGGTGATCAGCCAGTTCTTTCTGATGATGGTGTCGCTGACGTTCGTGGCGATGAACGGTCATCTCGTGCTGCTCGAAGTGTTGATCGAAGGTTTTCTGCGCGCGCCGACGGGCATCGACGGCGGCATTCCGCAACTGTCGTGGCAGATCGCTTCGCTCGGCAGCTGGATGTTCGGCGGGGCGGTATTGATCGCATTGCCGGCGGTAACGTCGCTGCTCGTGGTGAACCTCGCGTTCGGTGTGATGACGCGCGCCGCTCCGCAGCTGAACATTTTCTCGCTCGGTTTCCCCTTATCGCTGTTGTTCGGTCTCGTAATCATGTGGGTCGCGCTGTACGGATTCACGCCGCAGTTCGAAGGACTTTCGCAGTGGTACTTCGAATGGACGCGACGTTGGGGTTGAGTATGGGGCTGACAGATGGCTGAAGAAGCACAAGGCCAGGACAAGAGTGAAGAGGCCACTCCTCGCAAGCGCGAGAAAGCGCGTGAGGAAGGCCAGGTCGCTCGTTCGCGCGAACTGAACACGATGATGGTGCTCGTCGCGGGCAGTGTCGCGGTGGTCGCATTCGGCGGCGGCATGCGCGATGCGCTGTCGAAGATCATGACCGGCGTTGCGCAAATGGCCGTACATCCCGACGGACAGATGTTGCCGGCGCTGCACTTCGCCACTGTGCTCGCGGTGCAAGCGACGATGCCGCTGCTGATTCTCGTCTTCGTCGTGGCGCTGGTC
>JANLUG010000162.1:0-2208 GCA_031363335.1 Gammaproteobacteria bacterium | reverse complement strand
GCAAAGAGTCCGATTTGCGCCGTAGTGGCTTTCAGCAGAATCGCGAACGCGGAAAAATAACTCTCGGCAGCACCGGTCATCACCGAGTATGTGATGCCGTCGAAGATCGAATGCCGCAACGAGCGATCGACGACAGGGTCTTTGGAGAACTGTTGCGCGGGCAGTAGGTCTTTCAGCAAGCGGGTACCAGCGGGTCGGCCGCGGTAAAGGGGCGAGATTGTAGGGTAGTGTGCGACGTTCGTTAATCTATTTGGGCACAGGATGTGAACTCACGGAGCAGGAATGCCGATTACGTACTGGATCGATGATCGTCAGTGTCTCGTTGTAACGACGATCACCGGAACCATTCATGAGGCGGAGTTGCGCGCCCACGCCGCCGCCGCGGCTGCCGATGCGAACGTGCGGGCGTGCACGCGCGCGATCGTCGATATTTCGGAGTGGGTCGAGGTGAGCGTCGATTCGAAAGTGGTCGCCGAACTGGCGATGGCGAGTAGCGAGGTGACGCGCGCACCGGGGCGCAGGGTGGCCATCATCGCGCCGGCGGACATGGCCTATGGACTGGCGCGCGTCTTTCAGGGCTTCCGCACCGGCGGCAACGGCTCCGAGATGCAGGTGTTCCGCAGCCGGGCCGAGGCCGAGGCATGGCTCGGCGTGACGCCCCGCAGGAGTCCCGTCACGTGAGCCTGAGTCTGCGTTGATACGGATTGCATCGCCCGTCGCAGTTCCGCTAAATAGTCCATCGAGCAATTGGGGAAGAGTCGTATGGCTGCGGTAAAACTGAACGAACTGGCGCCCGTCACGAACGACGACGAGGCGATCCGTAAGGCACTGAAAGAAGCCCACATTCCTTCGCTGATGGCGGCGCTGGTGCACGTCACCGGCGACCTGAACATCATCCGCGGCGAGATCCGTCCGACCAATGCGTTCTTTGGCGACGCGCAAGGTGGGATCACGGAAGAGCAGCAGGAGAAGATCCGCGGCATCGCGCTGCAGGCGCTGCGCAAATTCCGCGACGGCGGCCACAAGCTGCCGCCGGCGCCGGCCGCCGATATCGTCGAGATGGTGAATTTCGTCATCGGCGCGGAAGTGCATGGCGACTACGCCGAATTTCTGACCGCCGAACTCGCGATGGACGACACCGATCCGTACGGCGTGCCTGAACTGCTGGCGATACCGGCGCAGGATCGGGCGAAGTTCAAGGTGGTGATCGTCGGCTCCGGTATGTCGGGTCTGCTCGCGGGGATTCGTCTGCAGGAGGCCGGCATTCCGTTCGAGATCATCGAGCGTCACGCCAACGTCGGCGGCACGTGGTACCAGAATACGTATCCGGGTTGCCGCGTCGACAGTCCGAATCACACGTACTCATACAGCTTCCGGCCGAACGACTGGCCGCAGTACTACTCGAAGCAGGAAGTGCTGCGGCAGTACTTCGACAAATGCGCCGACGAGTACGGCTTGAAGAAGCACATCCGCTTCAACACCGAAGTGAAGTCGTGCCACTACGACGAAGCGAAAGCGCAGTGGCGCGTCGTTGTGGAAGGCAAAGACGGCAAGAAGGACACGCTGACGGCCAATGCGGTGATCAGCGCGGTCGGGCAGTTGAATCGGCCGAAGTGGCCCGATCTGCCGGGGCAGGATCGCTTCAAAGGCATTTCGTTCCACTCCACCGAGTGGGAGCACGAGCACGATCTGAAAGGTAAACGCGTGCTGGTGATCGGCACCGGCGCGAGCGCGTTCCAGTTCGCGCCCGAAGTGGCGAAGGAAGCGAAAGAAGTGGTGATTTTCCAGCGCACGCCGCCGTGGGTGAGCATGACGCCGGAATATCACGACGACGTTCCAGAAGGAAAACACTGGCTGTTGAACCACGTGCCGTATTACGCGAAGTGGTATCGCTTCGCGATGTTTTGGCGCATGGCCGAGGGCATTCTCGCCGCGGTGAAGAAAGACCCGGCGTGGAACGATCAGGCGCATTCGATCAGCCCCGAGAACGACGAGCTGCGCAAGATGTTCACGCAGATCCTTGGCGAACTGTGCGGTGAAGACAAAGAACTGCTCGCGAAAGTCACGCCGCAATATCCGCCGGGTGGCAAACGGATTCTGTTCGACAACGGCAACTGGATCCGCGCGCTGCGCCGCGACAACGTGAAACTGGTTACGCAGAAGATCAAAGAGATCTACGAGACCGGCGTGAAAACCGAAGACGGCACG
>JANLUG010000141.1:0-10023 GCA_031363335.1 Gammaproteobacteria bacterium | reverse complement strand
AACTGGACGCTCTCCGACCGACGCCAGCGGCTCGAGATCAGTCTGGGTGTGGGCTACGGCAGCGATCAGGATCAGGTGCATCAGGTGCTGCGCGGCATTCTCGACGCAGACGAAGAGGTGCTGAAGGATCCGGAACCGATGGTGATCTTCGAAGCATTCGGGGAGAGCGCGCTGAAGTTCCGGCTGTTCTTCTGGATCCAGGATCTCGACGCGGGGAGCCGCGTCATCGATCGCGTCAACACCGCCATCGTGCGTGCGTTCGCCAGCGCCGGAATCGACATTCCGTTCCCGCAACGCGAACTGCACATCCGCCCGACGCCGACCTGATCGACGTCCGCCGGCCGCAAAAAAAAGCCCGCTTCTACGCGGGCTTTTGTCCAGCTGCCTGGACCCTAGAGATCTACTGCTCGCGATTAGACCGACAAAAATGGAGGAAATCAAGAGACTAGCTGGACTAATTCAGGAAAGTGATAGAACGATCCCGGAAAATCCCATCGCGGCGCCTTTTCGGATCCAATCCAACGCAGATCCGGCTCCGGTTCGGTGCCGGTTTGCAGTTTCAGAAGTCGGGTGCGACGATGACCCGCATCCATTTTTGCGTATTCATTGGGGAGAGAACGCATGAAATTCGGGATTTTCTACGAGCATCAACTGCCTCGAAACTGGGACGCCGACAGCGAACACCGGCTGTTCAAGCAGGCGCTCGATCAGGTCGAACTCGCCGACAAACTGGGCTTCGACTACGCGTGGGAAGTGGAGCATCACTTCCTCGAAGAGTATTCACACTCCTCCGCCCCTGAAGTATTCCTGGGCGCCGCGAGCCAGCGCACCAAGAACATCCGCCTGGGCCACGGCATCATCCAGCTGACCACGAACCATCCCGCCCGCGTCGCCGAGAAGGTGGCGACGCTCGACCTCGTCTCCGACGGACGCGTCGAACTGGGTCTCGGCGAAGGCGCTTCCGTTACGGAACTGCATCCGTTCAACCTGCGCTTCCGTGACAAACGCGACGTGTGGGAAGACGGCGTGCGCTGCGTGCTGCCGATGTTCTGGAATCACGGTTGGGAATACGACGGCGAATACTTCAAATTTCCGCTGCGCGCGGTCGTGCCGAAGCCGTTACAGAAGCCGCATCCGCCGCTGTGGGTCGCTTGTTCGCAGCTCGACACGATCCGCTATTCCGCGCACCGCGGCATGGGTGCGTTGTGCTTCAAGTTCGCGGACATCAAAGCGGCGCAGGCCTGGGTCAACGCGTACTACAACACGTATCTGCGCGATCTCGAGAAGCTGTGCGACTACAAGACCAATCCGAACATCGCCGTCGTCTCCGGCTTCATGTGCGCGAAGACCGACGAAGAAGCGTGGCAGAAAGCCGACGGCTGGACGTTCTTCCAATTCGCGCTCGCGCTATACAACAAGGAAGGTCCGTTCGAACCCGGCACCGTCAACATCTGGGAACGTTACCAGGAGTGGAAGCAGACGCCGGCCGGACAGAAACGCACCGGCAGCGAGCTGATCGGCTCGCCGGAAACGATTCGCGAGCGCCTGCTCGAACTCGAAGCGGCGAACGTCGACCAGGTGATCCTGTTGAATCAGGCCGGCAAGAACACGCACGAAGATATCTGCTCCAGCCTCGAACTGTTCGCGCGCGAAGTGATGCCGGAGTTCCACGCGCGGGAACCCGAGCATCAGGAATGGAAGACGAAGGTGTTGGCGGGTGAGATCACGCTCGAAGACATCGACACCGAACCGTACAACTTCGCGGCGCGCGGCAAACCGACGCAAACGTCGACCAGAGAGATCCGCAACATGGTCGCCGGCACCGTCGGTCGCCCGAGCGCCGAATCGCTCGGTTGATCGCGCGGCGCTGAAACAAAAAGGGCCACCTGGGTGGCCCTTTTCATTTGTTGGGTCTGTTAGCCGACGACGACCCGGTTGCGCAGCACGCCGATCGGCTTCACTTCCACTTCGATGACGTCGCCGGCCTTCATGAACAGCGGCGGCGTGCGTGCGGCGCCGACACCGCCCGGCGTGCCGGTCACGATCACATCGCCCGGTACGAGATCGGTGAACGTCGCGCAATACGCGATGATCTCGGCGAAGCCGAAGATCAGCAGCGACGCGGTCGCGCTCTGCATCACTTCGCCGTTCAGACGCGTCGTCAGTTCCATCGCGCCGAGGTCGCCGCATTCGTCCGGCGTCATCAGCCACGGCCCGAAACCGCCGGTGCCCGTGAAATTTTTGCCAGGAGTGAACTGCGTGGTGTGGCGCTGGAAGTCGCGCACGCTGCCGTCGTTGTAGCAACTGAAGCCGGCGACGTAGTCGAGCGCTTTCGCTTTCGGAATACGGCGGCCGCGCTTCCCGATGACCAGCGCGATTTCGCCTTCGAAGTCGAGCCGATCCGATTCGGTCGGACGGATCATCGGCTGCTCATGGCCGATCTGCGCCGCGGCGAAGCGCACGAAGATGGTCGGATGGCTGGTGGGATCGCGCCCGGTCTCTTCCTGGTGTGCCTTGTAGTTGATGCCCACGCACAGGATCTTGTCGGGATTCGTGATGACCGGCAGATAAGTGACGTCGGAAAGCGCGTGGTCGGCCTTCTGCTTCGCCGCCTCTGCGCCAGCCTTCGCCAGATCACCAGTCGCTAACAAATCCTTCAGGGTGCGGTCGTTCGGTCGCCGCGACCCGACATCGACGATGCCGTTACCGACCACCACCCCATACGAGGCGCGGCCTGCATTCTCGAACGATATCCAGCGCACTGCTAACGGCCTCGCTCAGTTGAACATGATGACACTGCGGGCAACCTCACCGGTGCCGAGTGCCTTGAATGCGTCGTTTACGTCGGCCAGCTTGATCCGACGTGAGATCATGTCGTCGAGGTGCAGCTTGCCCTGCAGATAGAAATCGACAAACCGCGGCATATCGACACGGAATCGGTTCGAGCCCATGAACGAACCTTGCAGCTTTTTCTCCGACAGCAGATCCGCGCCGTGCACTTCCACCATCTGACCCGGCGGAATCATGCCGATCACCGTCGCGGTACCGCCGCGACGCAGCATCCTGAACGCCTGTTCCGCGGTCGCTTTCAACCCGATCGCTTCGAACGTGTAATGCGCGCCGCCGCCGGTCAGTTCCAGCACCGCCGCCACCGGATCGGTTTGTTTCGCGTTGACGACGTCCGTCGCGCCGAACTTCAGCGCCAGATCGAGTTTCGACGGCACGGTATCGACCGCAATGATGCGTCCCGCACCGGCGATCGCGGCGCCGTTGATGCACGACAAGCCGATGCCGCCGCAACCGATCACCACGACGGTGCTGCCGGGTTCGACTTTCGCGGTGTGGATCACCGCACCCACGCCGGTCGTTACGCCGCAGCCGATCAACGCCGCGCGATCGAGCGGCATCTCCTGGCGGATCTTCACGACCGCGTGTTCGTGCACCAGCATGTATTCGGCGAACGAACCGAGGTTCGCGAACTGATTCAGCTTCGAGCCGTTCTTCGACAGCCGCGGCTCTTCATTCGGACCGCGCCGCAGCGCCGGTTCCTGACACAACGACATGTGTCCGGTCAGGCAGTATTCGCAGGTGCCGCAGAACACGGATAGACACGTGATCACGTGATCACCGGGTTTCACGTAGTTCACGTCGGAGCCGACCTGTTCCACCACGCCTGCCGCCTCGTGGCCGAGGATGATCGGCAACTGTCCGGGATACGTGCCGTTGAAGAAGTGCAGATCCGAGTGACAAACACCCACCGCTACGGCGCGCACCAACACCTCGCGCGGCCCGGGTTTGGAGATCTGCACCTCTTCGATCTCCATCGGCTTGTTCACTTCACGAAATACGGCCGCTTTCATGTGCGCTCTCCCCTGTTTTTTGTCCGAGGCAGCGAGTGTGCCTTAGCTATCCCCTCAGAATCCATCGCGGCCCAGGCGACCCTCGGCGAGGGTGACGGCGGCGCGGATCGCGGCGATGAGGCTCGTGTGATCGGCCACGCCACGGCCCGCGATATCGAACGCCGTGCCGTGGTCGACCGACGTTCGGATGAATGGAATGCCGAGCGTGGCAGTGACGCTCTCCGCGAAGTTGTGCACCTTGATCGCGATGTGTCCCTGGTCGTGATACATCGCGAGCACCAGGTCGAATTCACCGGCGATCGCGCGATTGAAGACGGAGTCGGCCGGAATGGGACCGCGCACATCGATGCCGTCGCGGCGTGCCTGTTCCACCGCAGGCGCGATCTCCTCGATCTCTTCGCGTCCGAGCAGGCCACCTTCGCCGCCGTGCGGATTCAATGCGGCCACCGCGATGCGCGGATTCGTCATGCCCCATCGCGCCAGGGTGTCGCGCGTCAGGTGCAGCTTTTCGATGACCGTGGCTTTCGTCACGAAGCGCGCTGCCTCGATCAGCGATTTGTGTGTGGACAGATGCACCACGCGCAATCCCGGCGTCATCAGCATCGTTGCCGTCCACTTCGAACCGGTGAGGCGCGCGAGGATTTCCTGATGGCCGATGTCAGCCACATATCCGGCAGCGTGTACCGCTTCCTTATTGATCGGGCACGTCACCATTGCGGCCGCTTCACCGCGCGCGGTGATGCCGGCGGCCTGCTCCACGGCGCGGACGGCCACCGTTCCACACACCGCCGAGATCTCGCCGAACCGGAACGCGGCCGGGCGCGGCACATCGACATCGACGAGCTGCAGCTGCGGCAGCTGAACACGCGCCGCCTCCGCACCGGCATCGAGTGCCCAGCGCGCGCCGACGATCAACGGCCGGCAAAGTTCATCGAGCGCGCCGCTGGCGAGCGTCTTCGCAAGCACCTCTGCGCCGATGCCCGCCGGATCGCCGGCGCTGATCGCGATTACAGGCGCATCAGAGCGCATCGCGCGCCTCGCCGTGAGCCTGTATATTCATCCAGTATGGTGACATTGGCCGACCTCGTAGCGCGATTCGAACTCCACGCCGTGTGCATTCATTGCCAACGCATGGAGCGGATCGATTTGCCCGAACTGATTCTCCGAATGCCGCAGACCAGCACCGTAGAAGAGGTGCGCAACCGTGTGCGCTGCAGCCGCTGCCGCAAACGAACACGCGACATTCGCATCGTCTACGTCGGCACCAACGGTAACGCGCGCGGCTTCCACTACCGCGATCACAAGCCGAAGCCTCAGTCGCCGAGCAACTCGGTGCCTTCCAGCGTGAGCCCGAATCCCGACACACCGACATAGTCGACCTCGCGACCCGCGATGATCCGAATGCGACCGACACCGAGGTCGCGAAGAATCTGCGCACCGACGCCGATCTCGAGCCATTCCGCGCGCCGCGCATCAGCGCGACTGGGTGCTGCAGGATTCGTCAGCGTATCGAGCGGCACACCGACGAAGCCGCTGCGCAGATAGATGAACACGCCGCCGCCGAGATCGTGGATCCGCTGCAGCGCCACTTCGAGTATGCGCGACGGATGATCGTCCTGCGGACCGAAGATGTCTTCGATCAGCTTTTCGCGGTGAATGCGCACGGCCGCGGCGCGAGTGCCGTCGATGCGTCCGAATACCAACGCCAGATGCTCGGCGTCTTCGAACTTTGTCTTGTATGCAAACGCGCGCGCCGGACCGATCGACGTCTTCACAGAAAATTCGCGCACGCGCTCCACAAGATGCTCGCGCCGTTGCCTATACGTGATCAGATCGGCGATCGACGTGATCTTCAGCTTGTGCTGCGCTGCGAACTCCAGAAGTTGCGGCAGGCGCTTCACGGTGCCGTCGTCGTTGACGATCTCCGCGAGCAATCCGACAGGGGCCAATCCGGCAAGCGCCGCGAGGTCCACGCCCGCTTCGGTATGGCCCGAGCGCACCAGCACACCGCCGGTTCGCGCGACGAGCGGGAAGATATGACCGGGACGGACAAAATCGCCGGCACCGACATTGCCGTTCGCGAGCGCCTGAATCGTATTCGCGCGTTCTTCGGCCGAGATGCCGGTGGTCAATCCGTGCCGATAGTCGATCGACACGGTGAACGCGGTGCTCATCGGCGCATCGTTGCGCGCCACCATCGGATCGAGATGCAGGCGTTTTGCGTCCTCTTCGAGGATCGGCGTGCACAGAATGCCGCTGGTGTGGCGGATCATGAACGCGACTTTCTCGGGCGTCGCACGGGACGCCGCCATGATCAGATCGCCTTCGTTCTCCCGGTCGTCGTCATCCACAACGATGACGATTTCACCCGCCGCAATTCCGGCGATGACGTCTTCGATGGGATCGAACTGCGTGGACATGGATAGCTCCGCGAAAAAAGGCCGCTAGGTTAACACGCCGCCGACGGCGTCATATCCAGCCGCGCTCACGCCGCCGATGCGCAGCGTTCATGATCGATCAGATCGCGTCTTCGGCGCGCAACTGCGCGACTTCGTTGGGAGACAAGCCGAGCAACTCGCCGTAGACGGCTTCGTTGTCGGCGCCCAACGCGCGACTCATCCGCAGCACCGGCGGCACGATGCCTTCGAATCGCAACGGCGTGCTCGGCAATACCGCATCGCCGAGCAACGGATGCACGTGCTTCGACAGCATGCCGCGCGCGAGCAGATGCGGATCGTCGAGCACGTCGACGAGATCCTGGACCGGCGCGCAGATGATGTCGTGCGCCTGCGCGATCCGGAACACGTCGGCCTTGTCGAGCGAACTCGTCCAGGCTTCCACCACGGCGTCTACCGCATCCATGTTCGCGGCGCGCGCCGTCATGTCCGTGAAGCGAGCGTCGTTCAACAAATTGGGACGCTGCATTGCACCCACGAGGTTGCGCCAATGACCTTCGCGAATGCAGATGATCGCGACGTATCCGTCGCGCGCGCGATATACGTTGTATGGCGCGAGGCTCAACGCTGCGTGACGGTTGCCGTTTCGCGTCGGATGTTTACCCAGAAAATGCAATGCACCGATCTGCGATGCGAGCGTCGGGAACACCGCGTCCTGCATCGCGACGTCCACAACCATCGCCACCCCTGTACGTTCCCGTTGGAACAACGCGGTGACGATCGCGCCGTACAGATGGATACCGCCGAGGAAGTCGCACAACGCCGGGCCGGCTTTCAACGGCGGCCCGTCGCCGTCGCCGGTGATCGACATCACGCCGGTCATCGCCTGCACTGTGATGTCCATCGCGAGATAGTCGCGGTGAATGCCGGTGCGGCCGAACCCCGTTGCCGCCGCGTAGATCAAGCGAGGGTTGATCGCCTGCAGCGCGTCGCTTCCGACACCGTGACGATCCATGGTGCCGGGTGAGAAGTTCTCGAGCAGCACGTCGGCTTTTTGAACCAGCTGATGCAGCAGACCGCGGCCGCGCTCCGATTTCAGGTTCAGCGTGATCGCGTCTTTGTTCGAGTTCAGCATCGCGAACGGATAACTCGCCGAACTCGTCTCGCTGCGGCCGCGCAAGCTCTCACCTTGCGGTGATTCGATCTTGATCACGCGCGCGCCGGCCATCGCGAGCAGGAAACCGCAATACGGACCGTTGTAGATCTGGCCGAAGTCGAGGACAGTGATGCCTGCCAGCGGTTGTTGCGTCATTTCTTTCCGGACGCCGGTAGGCGCTTCAGAAGTTGATCGAACGCCGCGTGCATCTCGTCGTGCGCGCGTTCGTGACCGTACTCGCCTACCGATTCCCGGTGTTCGCGCGACAGCGTCCCGCGCAGCACTTCGGCGTTGTCGGATGCGCGGCGAATTTCGAGCGTGATGCGCGCGTCGAACTTGCGTGGACCGCCGACCGACAATGGATCCATGAAGCCGTCGTTGGCGTACGGCCGCTCCGAATCGGGAAAATACGCGCTGTACGCCATCGTCACCCACGCATCGGGACTCTTGTCGACCTGGCGCATACCCTTCGCTTCAAGCGCAGCGACGAGTTGCGTGCGCAACGGCGCGAGGAGAAATCCCGGGACGGTCGGCGCCGCGAGGCTATACGTCGACAACCGCGCGTCCTTAGGGCCGCAACAGAAATCCACACGTTCCGAAATGTCGCCGTCCGACGCGCACGCGGCGATCACCAGCAGCAAAGCAGCGCTCAACCTTCGCATCATCGAACACCGCCTGCGGCCGCAAGGTCATGGTCCTACCGGATCTGTCAGCGCCGCGATCACCCGATCGAGGATCTGATCCGCCAACTGACGCATCTCCGCGTCGGTTCTGTCCTGTATCGGATGCGCAACGTAGCAACATCTCGCCTCGAGCCCGAGCGCCTTGCCCTGAACCAAGGCCGCTTCTTCGAACTCGGACGACACGATCGCCACGGACGGAATGCCGTGGATCTCGAAGTGCACCGTGTCATGCAAACTGCACGTGGTACACGAACCTCAGTCGGCGAGCGCCTCGACGACGAAGTTGCTGTTGGCCCTGATCTGCTGCCGCAGCGCGTCCGGTGCCGGTTTGGTGAACGTCGGTTTCGAGTACCGTTTGATGTCGACGCCCGGCGCGCGCACCTTCAAACGTTCTTCGAGCCGGTCGAGCAACACGTCGCCGCGCGGCTTCGAAATATCGAGAAACGCCACCGTTCCCGAGATCACACCCGATCGCGGCGTCAGCTGACGCTCGATCGGCATTTTCTCGTTGGTGGGATCGAGAATGGTCGTCATCAGACTCTCCTAAAGGGGATCGATCAGGCGCGACACAGGCATCGAACCGATCTCGCCGCCGACCCAGCCGTGAAACATGCCGGAGAATTTTCCGGCGTCCGATCCAGCCACGACGATGTGGATCATATCCTCCGATTGGAACTTGGGCATCATCCTGTCGAGCGATTCGTTCGACAGGGTTTTCGCCTTGTCGGCATTCATGCCGACACCTGAGCGTTCGTCTCCAACCAGTTCGCGTAAGGGGCGGCTGGTGATCTTCTGAATCTGTTTGCGCAGATCCGCTTTCGAGTAGTAGCCGTCCGTCTGCATCGTATCGACGTGTTCCGGGCACACCACCAGTAGTGTGTCGAACATCATGTGCGCCTTCGGATGATGGATCGACTCCAGACACATGCCGATACTGCCGGCCACCTGCGCCGCAGTACGCGACGTCTGATCGACGATCAGCGATGGGCCGCCCGACATTGCATACGCGGTAACGACCGAATCCGTCGGCGCGAAGCCCCGCTCCACGTGCAACGGCGTCCACGGACTGCGCTCTTCCCACTCCGCGAAACACATCGTGATCTTCATCGGATTACCGAGCGTCGAACGCTCGGTTCCGCCCGGCTTCGCGCCGCCGATGTTGCGGATAGCGAGGCGCACGGCGCGGCCGATCGACGCGTTCGCGCGATTGCCCTGCCCCAGCGCGCCGATCTTCATGTTCATGCCGATGCGCTCGCGGATCGGCCCGTTCACGACGAGCACCGGACTCGCGCCCATCGTCGTCGCCATCACGCCGTGCACGTTGAACTCATCCGTGCATACCGCTTCGAGCGCGGCGATGACGACGGGCAGGTACTCGGGTTTGCAGCCGGCCAGTACAGCGTTGATAGCAACCTTCTCGACCGTTGCTTCGCCCATGTTCGGCGGCACGATCGCCACGACCGACTGCGGATCGCGGCGCGTGCCCGACAACATTCTGATGACGCGCTCCGGCGTCGGCGGCACCACCGGCAGACCGTCGGTCCAGCCCTGTTCGTAGCAGTAATCGATGGCCGCCAGCGGGTCGTCGGGGACGTCATGGATGCGGAAGGTATCGAGGGGCATCGTCAGGGCTCCTGAATGGTCTGTACGTCTAACGGCCAAGCTAAGTCTCGCGAGCACCGAACACCAACTCGTTTTTCGGCTCGGTCAATGCCCGGCAAGCGCTGAGCGAACATTCTCATTGATCCCAACAGCTGGCCAAGGGTACGGGCGCCTCCCCCTGATGCCGAAGGCATCGTGAGGGGGGAGGAAGACGTGACATGACTTAGGCCGCGAGGCCCCGAGTCCTTCGTCACGTCAGGTGGGGGTGGGCATGGATGGGAAACCATGTGGCAGCACGGCAAGATCCTGTCACCCCCACCCTGAAC
>JANLUG010000101.1:0-1684 GCA_031363335.1 Gammaproteobacteria bacterium | reverse complement strand
AGCGGCCTCACCTCGCAGCCGAACCTCGGTTCCATCGTGGAAGCGCTGCGCCACGATCCGCGCGCGACGGGTCTCGATCCGGAACATATCCGCGTGATTTCGCGCTACTTCGAGCCGGTGCGCGGTTGCTACACGGCGTTCGAAAGCGATATCCGCTCGGGTGCCTCCGAGGTCTACGTGCACGGTATGCCGGGCGGGCAGTACACGAACCTGCGCGAGCAAGCGAAGGGTCTCGGTCTCGGCGATCGCTGGCCGGAAGTTGCGCAGGCTTATGCCGACGTCAACGACATGTTCGGCGACATCGTCAAAGTAACGCCGACATCGAAGGTGGTCGGGGACATGGCACTGATGATGGTAACGAGCGGGCTCAACCGCGAGGCCGTACTCGATCCGGAGCGCGAAATCGCGTTTCCCGAATCGGTCGTGTCGATGTTCCGCGGCGATCTCGGGCAACCATACGGCGGCTTCCCTAAGGAATTGCAGAAGAAGATCCTCAACGGCGCCGCGCCATTGTCGGGTCGTCCGGGCGCGCTGTTGAAGCCGGTTGATCTGAGCGAAGCGCGGGCCGAGGCCGAGAAGAAGGCGGATCGCAAACTGACGGATCAACAGTTCGCGTCGTATTTGATGTATCCGAAGGTATTCCTCGACTGGAACGCGTATTGGGGCAAGTACGGCGACGTCAGCGTGCTGCCGACTCCGGTGTACTTTTACGGCATGTCGCCGGGCGAAGAAGTCACCGTCGACAGCGGCCCAGGCAAGACGTTGATCGTGCGATACGTCGCCGTCAGCGAACCGCACGCCGACGGTACGCGCACGGTGTTCTTCGAACTGAACGGCCAGCCGCGCTCGGTGAATGTTGCCGATCGCGCATTAAAACCCGATCGGACACCGGCGCTGCGCGCGGACCCCGGTAACGCCGACCATGTCGGCGCGCCGATGCCCGGGATGGTCGCGACCGTGGCCGTGAAGCCGGGCGACGAAGTGGCGCGCGGCGACATGCTGCTGTCGATAGAGGCGATGAAGATGGAGGCGGGTGTAAGGGCGGAGCGCGATGGTCGAATCGCCGAAGTGCTCGTGCAGCCCGGCCAGCAGATCGATGCAAAGGATCTGTTGATCGTGTTCAAGTCGAAGTAGCGCGACGCAGGGGAGACCATGCAGGACCGACCGACCGCGGCGGAGTTGCTCGCAACCGTTGCGACGTATCTCGAAGAAGAATTGATGCCGACGCTCGACAGGCCCCTCGCGTATCGAACGCGCGTAGCGGCCAATCTCATCCGGACGCTCGAACGCGAGCAGTCGCTCGGCAGCGCGTCGCTGCTGCGCGAGCGCGACCTGCTCGCGGCGTTACTCGATCAGCAACCGCCTGACGGCGCACTCGACGCGCAGGTCGCCCAACTGAATCGTCGGATCACCGCGGCAATTGACGCGGATGAACTCGAACACGCGCGCGTCTGGCCGGCGCTGATGGAGATCGCGCGCGCGAAGCTCGCCATCATCCGCCCGGGTTACGACGACTACGACGCACGCGGAGAGCTGCCATGACGGACGCGGTTCGCGATGGTCTCGTTCGATTTCTGACGATGCGCTGGGCACGCCCGGTCGAGATTCCATGGTTGAGCGTCACCAGCGCCGGCGCGCGCCGGTTGAACGTATTGTTCGATGCCGACGACGGCGAGCAGCGCCA
>JANLUG010000086.1:0-2206 GCA_031363335.1 Gammaproteobacteria bacterium | reverse complement strand
CCCGCTTCGCGGTACATCGGCCGGTAGGTGTCGAACGGTGGATTGTTGGCGGTAGAACCGGTGGTGGTGCCCGCATCGGTCGTCAACGTATGGCCGTTGGTGTAGCCCGACTCGTCGCTGGCCAACCACAACGCCGCGTTCGCCACGTCTTCGGCGACACCGGGCCGATCGAGTAGCGGTGAGGTCTTCGCCAATGTGCGTTTGGTCGCTTCGATCGCGGTGTGATCGCCGGACAGGTTCGCAACCATCGCCGTCGCCATGCCGGCCGGTGCAATCGCATTGACGCGGATGCCGTAGCGGCACAGTTCCGCGCCGACGTTTTTGGTGAGCCCGACGACGGCGTGTTTCGCCGCGCAGTACGCGTGCGGACCCAGGCCACCCATGATGCCGGCGGTGCTGGCCATGCTGATGATCGAGCCTTTCATGCGCGGTTGCATCACGCGCGCTGCGTGCTTCATGCCGTAGAACACACCATTGAGCAGCACGTCGAGGGTCGCCGACCATTCGTTTGCGGGTGTCGTGGCGATCGGGCCGACCGCGCCGACGATCCCGGCATTGTTGAACATGATGTCCAGCGCGCCGAACTCGCTGACGGCGCGGTCGACCAGTGCCGCGATGTGCTGCTCGCTCGTCACGTTGCATTCGGCGAACACGGCGGCTTTGCCGAGTTCCTTCGCGAGTGCCGCGCCGGATTCCAGTTGGATGTCTCCCAACACGACCCGGCAACCTTCGGCGACGAAGCGCCGCGCGGTCGCCGCGCCGAATCCGCTCGCAGCCCCGGTGATCGCCGCAACCTTGCCTTCGAGTCGTCCAGCCATCGTGTCCCCCCAATTCATTTATGAGCTGTCGTTTTAGAGTGGCCCAGAATAGCCTAACGACGCGACCGTGGTGCGCGGCCTCAACGCAAATAGTCGTCCAGTGTCATGTGGAGGCGCCGGATCCGTGATTCCTGATAGTTGCCGAGCGTTTGTCCCGGCTTGCGCGATGCCTTAATGCCGGCGCGTTGGCGTCGAAAGTTTTCCGTGTCCTGATCCAGCACGTAGGCGAGACCGGTGGCTGCAAATGCAGGCACGGTCGCGTACGAATCGTCGATGCCGAGCTTGATCACCGGCACCGGCGCGGGTCGCGGGCCGTGCGCCGGGACCGGTTGCAGCAGCAGGATCTCGTGAACCGTGTGATCCATGTCGAGCGGCCTGAAGCGATACACGAGCGGGATGTTGATGCCCGGGAAAAAGCAGGCGTTCGGAAACAGGTGATATTCGATCGAGTCGAGCAGCTGGCTGGTGCTGACGTTGCTCAGATCGACGTCCATGCGTTGCCCCAAACGCTCGCGCGTCAGCTCAGCGTGGCGTTGCCGTGCGCCGACGCCGGCGGGCAGATCGTTCGGGTCGTGCCCGAGCGCCGCGAACAGTTCCGCTTCGCTCGGTTGTTTGCGCAGGTGCGGGCTCGGATAGCCGATCGTGTGCACGAACCGGGTGACGTTGCTGCCGAAAATGTCGTATTGCGCGTTGGCGTCACCGGCGGTACGCAGCCCCTCGGGATGTGTCGCGAGCACATGAAACGCTTCGAGGAAGCCTTCGACGACCATTTTCCAGTTGCCCGGCAGGATCTTCTCCATGTGCAGGCTGACGTAGCGATCTTCGAGCGGCCAGTGCGCGAAGTGTTCCGGAAGCACTTCGAGATAGTCAGTGAGCGGCGCTGCATTCGGATCGAGGTTGATGAACACGAACCCGCTCCAGATGCCGCTGCGAACTTCCGTTAATCGGAACGTCTCGTCGTCGATGTGCGGAAAATCCCAGCGACACGGGATCTCGCGCAATGAACCGTCGAGATGCCACGACATGCCGTGAAACGGGCAACGCAGGAACTGTTTGCCGGTGCCGCTCGATCCCGCTTCGCAGAACTGCATGCCGCGGTGTGGACACGAATTCACGAATGCCTTGATGGCGTTCGTCGTCGTTCGCGTCACCAGCACCGAATACGGACCGACGTCGTAGACGACGTAATCGCCCGCGTTCGGAATGTGCTCCTCCCGACAGGCCCACTGCCACGTGCGCGACCACATGTGCTCGATCTCTGCGTCGTAGAAGCGTTGTGACGTGTAGCGTTCGAAGGGAATGTCGGCATCGCCGAGAAATGTGTATGACTGCGTCGTCAACGGCGCGGGCGCGCCGCCGATGTCGCGAAGAATGATGTCTTTCGTGCT
>JANLUG010000751.1:0-7507 GCA_031363335.1 Gammaproteobacteria bacterium | reverse complement strand
CGCCGGGACACCGGGACCATCGTCGTCGATCGTGAGCCGTACGATGGCGCCCGGCACGGCGCCGACGACGATTTTAGAGCGGCAGTATTTGAATGCGTTCTCGAGCAGGTTGCCCAACATTTCCATCAAGTCGCGCTCGTCGCAGCGCAACATCAACTCCGGCGGAATCCGCTGTTCGACAATAACATCTTTCTCGATGTACGCGGTGCGCAGCGCCTTGATCAACCGGTCCGTCAGCGGAGCGGGCGCGGTCCACCCCGCGAGCACGACCGGCCTCGCGGCCATCGCGCGCGATAGCTGGTGCGCCACCGTCGTCTCCATCCGGTCGAGTTGCTCGCGTAGAAGCTTCAGGTCGTCGATCTGGCCCGACGACAACGCGTTGCGGAACACCGCCAGCGGCGTCTTCAAGCTGTGCGCCAGATCGTCCATCGCCTTGCGATACCGGTCGCGGCTGCTGATTTCGTGGTCGATGAAACGATCGATGTTCCGAGCGAGACCGGACAACTCGGGCGGATAGTCCTCGCCCATCCGCTCGCGACGGCCCGCTTCGATGGCTTGAATGCGCGACGCCATCATCGCAACCGGACGCAGCCCCCACGCCACCGCGAGCACCTGCGCGCCCATCAGAGCGATCACCACCGCCGCGAGACCGAGCATCAAGGTTCTGCGGAAACTCGCGATGGCGAGCCTGAAAGGCGCCTGGTCCGCAATCACGCGGAACGTGAATATCTGGTCGCCCTCCGTCTCCCAGATGACGCGGTAGAACATCTCGAACTGACCGTCCACCTCACGAAACAGAAAGCTGCCGGGAACCATCTTGCGATCCGACGGCGGCAAAGACAGGTGCAACCATGCGAGGTTGCCGTACTGCATCGACGGCGACCGCCAGATCACTGTGCCTGCGGCATCGCTAACGGTTGCGTAAAGCCCCGATTCGGGTTGTTCGAGGCGTGGTTCGAGCGGCGACGACGGGAAGCGTAGCGTCTTGCCCTCTTCCTCCGCCGCGCCGAGCAGCGAATACGTCAGCAACTTCAGCTGTTCCTGAGCACCGGCGACGACGCTCGCGGTGAACGACCGGTCGAGTACCCAGCCGGTGAGGCCGAGGCCAAGACCGAGTACCAGCGTGCTCGTCAGCAAAAGCCGTGCGCGCAGGCCGATTCGCGATCTTTGCGTGGATGGCTGTGTCAAAAGCTAACCCGAATCTTCGGGCGAGAAACGATATCCCTGGCCGCGTATGGTACGGATCGGATTCAGCGCGCCGTCCGGGTCGAGCTTCTTGCGCAAACGGCCGATGAAGACTTCGATGACGTTGCTGTCTCTATCGAAATCCTGTTCGTACAGATGATCGGTGAGTTCGGTTTTCGACACGACGCGCGTCGCGTTCAATACGAGATACTCGAGCACGCGATATTCGAACGCCGTCAACTCGATTGTGACGTCGCCGACGCGCGCTTCTTTGCCCGCTGTATCGAGCACGAACTTGCCGACCGTGATCACGGGCGACGCATGACCGGCAGCGCGGCGCATCAACGCGTTGAGTCGCGCGCGCAGTTCCTCCATGTGGAACGGCTTCGTCAGGTAGTCGTCGGCGCCGGCTTCGAGGCCGACCACCTTGTCCTGCCAATGCGA
Source organism: Gammaproteobacteria bacterium (assembly GCA_031363335.1). Classification (GTDB taxonomy): domain Bacteria; phylum Pseudomonadota; class Gammaproteobacteria; order Pseudomonadales; family Azotimanducaceae; genus DATJGR01. Next base: position 5,878 of record JANLUG010000751.1, on the reverse strand, counting down.
CCGCGCGGTGAGGATCAGGATCGGCAGGCTGCGGCCGAGACCGCGCAGCGCCTTGATCACCGCGATGCCGTCGCGCTTCGGCAAGCCGAGGTCGACCACCGCCGCGTCATATTCGAATTCGCGCCCGAAATAGACGCCTTCGTCACCATCGGCCGCGGCATCGACGACGTTGCCAGCATCCTTGAGATTCTCGACAAGCTGGGCGCGCAGCCCTGCGTCGTCTTCGATCACCAACACGCGCATCGGTATTCCTTGAATCAGTTCGATTCGCTGAGGTTGCCGTGCGAGTCGACGGATACCGTTTTTACGCGGCCGCCGTCGAGCAGCACCCTCACTTTGTATCTGTTGCCTTCCTGCTTCACAGACACAACACGCCCGTCATACGCGCGCTTCACGATCGAGGCCGCCTGCTCTGCGGAGATGCCGTCGTTGTCGGAGCCGCCATGATCGTGGCCGCCTCGATCAGCGCCGGCCGGCAGACACGTAAGCGTCAGTGCGGCCGTTAGCAGCGCAGTAAGCAATGATCGGGAGCGAATGTTCATCGGCGCATTGTACGCTGAGCGTTCAGGTCATCCACACTGTGCGGTCGTTAGAACGCCGGCGTGACGTCGACGCGCACCCGCACGGTGTCGCCGGGCGGATTGCGTGTAACCGTCGAGTACGTCTGGCCGAGATACGTATAGCGGACGTTGTAGCCGCTGATGCGTTCTTCCTCGTGCACGTCCTGAACTTCGGTGCAGACCTCCTGCGTGCCGTAGGTCACATAGCGCGGCGCCGCGTTGCGACGGGCAACGTCGTAACCGACCGCGCCACCGAACACTGCGCCGATCGCCGCGCCGGCCTGCTTGTTGTTGTGGCCGTTAGCCACAGCGGAGCCAAGCGCACCGCCGGCGATCGCGGCCAGTAACGGAATGGCCGGCGAGACGCCGCCGCCGCTGCCGGTCTGAACGCGCTGTTCGGTGCATTGCTGGCGCGGCACCGTGTAGCTCACGGTTTCGTAGATCGGCTGTACGCCGACGACGCGCGCCTGGTCATAGTTGCCACCGGCGAACGCGACCGAAGGAATCAACAGTCCGGCTGCGAGTGTGCGAAGGTTGTTCACGACGTTTTCTCCTGTACTCATCTGATCCTGGCCGCCACGATAAGGCCCATGCCCTGAACCGAAGATGAACGAACCGGCGACGTTCAAGGCGTTGATTTCGTGACCGAAGTCACGATCGCATGGGCGCTGTCGAGTATCACCGTCAGATCGGCGCGACGCGGCAGATCTTCGAGCATCCAGCGCGTGAGGCGTTCGTAGTGAGCGATAAATCGTCGCAACTGCGCCGCATCCATCCGTCGGCTCTCGGGCACCTGCAGTTCCTGTTCCGCGCGCCAACGCCGCACCGCATCGAAGTCCGGCACTTTCAGGAAAACGAGTCGATCGAAGCGCGCAAACAATTCCTGATATCGCGCCGCCAGCGCATCGTTGACGAAGCAACGCCACCGACCGTCGACGTCTTCGTCGCGTTCGAGATCGTTGATGCGCGCCGCGAGGCGGTCGACCGATTGCGGCCGCGCACCGAGGCACCAGCCTTCGATGATGACTGCGTCCGTGGGACCCGCCACCGGCCACGCAGCGGCATCGATGCGGTCGTCGAGCCCTTTGTCGAACTTCGGCATCGGTGTCGGCCGACTCATCACGCTGTCGAGCGTGCGCAGACACAGCTCGATGTCGTGCGTGCCGGGAACGCCGCGCGTGATCAGCAAAGGATGTATCGACCGCGACAGTTCGATGCGACGCGCACGTTCGAGATAAAAATCGTCCAACGAGCACGCTACAGCGCTGATTCCCGACAACAGCAGTTGTTCGGCAAGAATCTGCGCCAGTGTCGTCTTGCCGCTGCCTTGCGCGCCGGCGATGGCAATACATTGCGCTCGTGACGACGCGCTGATCTCTGCAGCGAGCGAACGCGCCAACGGCAGCCAGGTATTTCTCGCGGACGGCGACATCGGCTAAGGTTAACGGCCTCAATCGGGAGTCACCACCATGTCGGCGCGCACGCTTCAGATCACCCCACCACTCTACGAATACCTGATGCAGGTCGGCGTGCGCGAATCAGCAACGGCCGCAGCGCTGCGCGTCGAAACGGCGAAGTTGCCGATGGCGATGATGCAGATTTCGCCGGAGCAGGCGGGCTTCATGCAGATGATCGTCAAACTGTTGGGCGTGAAGCGCGCGCTCGAAGTCGGCACGTTCACCGGCTACTCCGCGCTCGCGGTCGCCGAAGCGATGCCGGCCGACGGCAAGCTGACGGCGTGTGACGTTTCGGAGGAATGGACGTCGATCGGCAAGCGCCATTGGGTCTCCGCCGGTGTTGCCAACAAGATCGATCTGAAGCTCGGCCCCGCTGTCGCAACGCTCGATCAATTGATCGCCGCGGGTCAGAGCGGAACGTTCGATTTCGCGTTCATCGATGCAGACAAGAGCAACTACGACAACTACTACGAACGCGCGTTGAAGCTCGTCCGCGTCGGCGGGTTGATCGGCATCGACAACACGTTGTGGAACGGCGCGGTGGTCGATGCATCGAAACAGGACGCCGACACGAAGGCGATTCGCGCGCTGAACACGAAGGTGCACGGCGACAGTCGCGTCGACGTCGTACTCCTGCCGATCGGCGACGGGTTGACACTCGCGCGGCGCCGCTGAACGAAAGTCATCTGTCGGACGACCCGCGTCTTCACGCGCTCGCGGCGCGCTGCGTTGCATTACAATCGGCGCGCCCGCCGACTTAACCGGAGACTCCGTTGAATCGTTTTCTTCCGCAGCGCACTCAGCTGCTTGCACTGCTGCGTCGTTCGCAATCGATCGTCGTCATTCTTCTGCTGGCCGCATGCGCCACGCTGCCCGCCAGTTCGACGGCGATCATCAAGAGTCCGAACGACCACCGGGAATACCGGGCCATCACCCTCCCGAACGGCCTGATCGGGGTGCTCGTCTGCGACCCGACCACGGACAAGTCCGCCGCCGCGCTCGCCGTCTATCGCGGCAGCTACGACGATCCGGAAGGCCGCGCCGGTCTCGCGCACTTCCTCGAACACATGCTGTTCCTCGGCACCACGAAGTATCCCGACGTCGACGACTATCAGGGCTACATCACGACGCATGGCGGCACGTTCAACGCGTACACGGCGTCGGATCACACGAACTTCTTCTTCGACATCCAGAACGCCTACCTCGAAGGCGCGCTGGACCGGTTCGCGCAATTCTTCATCGCCCCGACCTTCGACGCCGCGTATGTAGAACGCGAGAAGAACGCCGTCAATTCCGAATATCAGCTGTATCTGAAAGACGACGACTGGCGATCGTCCGCGGTCGAAAAACAGGTGATGAATCAGACCCACCCCGGCGCGAAATTCTCGGTCGGCAGCCTCGACACGCTGAGCGGCGACGTGCGCACCGACCTCGTGGAGTTCTATCGTACGCACTACTCCGCGGATCAGATGGCGCTGGTCGTGGTCGGCAGCCAGTCGCTCGACGAACTCAATACCTGGGTCACCGCGAAGTTCTCCGAGATTCCGCGCCGGCAGATCGCGAAGCCCGCGCCGATCGGACCGATGTTCGCGCCCGGCTCGCTGCCGCGGAAGTTGACGTACCAGACCGTGAAGGACACGCGCCAGCTGGTCTACAACTTCCCAGTACCGGAACTCGACCAGTATTTCCGCGAAAAACCGGGTTCGTACGTCGCCAACCTGCTCGGCCACGAAGGCGCAGGCAGCCTGCACGCGCAGTTGAAGGCGCGCGGCTGGATCGAATCGCTGGGCGCAAGCGCACAACGCTTCGACGCGGATAACGCGCTGATCATGGTGTCGTTCGAACTCACCGAAGAAGGCGCGGCGCATGTCGACGACATCACGCGCGCGCTGTTCGACTACATCACACTGATCCGCGCTGACGGCGTTGCGAAGTGGCGATACCAGGAACAGGCGGAAGTGGCCGGGCTCGCGTTCCGCTTTCAGGAGACATCGTCGCCGATGAGCTTCGTCTACAGCACGGCGCCGAATCTGCGGCTATATCCGGTGAAGGATGTTCTTGAAGCACCTTATCTGATGGAGCATTACGACGAGACGCTGATCCGTCGCTACCTCGATGCATTGCGTCCCGACAACCTGCTGCTCGAGGTCAGCGGTCAGAAGGTCGATGCGGACAAGATCGAGCCGTGGTTCCAGGTGCCGTACGGCGACCAACCACTAACGACCAACCTGAGCGGCGGTAAGCCTAACGAATTCGCTCTGGCGCTGCCGACCGTCAACGAATTCCTGCCGACGAATCTGAACCTCGTGGGGCAACCACAAACGCCGCCGAAGCGTGTCGATTCGACGCCGTCGCTTTCGTTGTGGTGGGCACCTGATACGAGCTTCGGCGCGCCCCGCGCGACGACGTACGTCAGGCTCGATGTCGCCGGAGGATTCCGCACGCCGACGGACGCCGCCTACGCAAATCTGTATGCCCGCCTCGTTCTCGATGCACTGAATACGTTCGCGTACCCGGCACAGGTTGCCGGACTCAGCTACGACATCGACATCCAGTCGGCGGGATTCCTGATCACCGTATCCGGTTACAACGACAAGCAACCGCTGTTGTTGAACCGCATTCTCGACGTGTTCGCAAACATCGACCCGTCGCAGCAGAAGGTGGCCGACTATCGCGAAGAGCTGCGCCGGTCGTGGCAGAACTTCGTCGCCGGCCGACCTTACGAACAGGCCATCGCAAGTCTTTCGCACGTGATGGTCGCCGGTGGGTGGCCGCCGGCGCAGCTATCGGCCGCGCTCGCAGACGTGACGCCGGCGACGCTTTCGGCGTGGCGGCGCGACCATCTGAATCGTTATGGCGCGCTGATACTGATGCATGGCAACGTCGATTCGGCAGAAGCGTCGCGCGTCGCGCAGATCGTCAAAACGACGCTGCATCTCGATCCGATCGACGTCTCGGCCAATACCGTGGCAAAGCTCCCTGTCGGCGAGTTCACCTATCCGCTGACGATCGACAATGCCGACTCCGCGATGGTGATGTATCTGCAGGGCGCCAACGAGTCGTTCGCGGAGCGCGCGATGTTCGGACTGACGAGCCAGGTCATTCGTAGTGCGTACTACAACGACCTGCGCACCGAACAGCAGCTCGGTTACGCGGTCGTTGTTACACCGTCCGTATTACGTCGCGTACCCGGCATCATCTTCGTGGTGCAGAGCCCCGTCGCCGGTCCGAACAAGGTGCTCGACGCTTCGCAAGCGTTCCTCACCCACTACCGCGGCGCGCTGGCCGCAATGTCGGCTGAAGAGTTCGATGCCTACAAACAAGGCTTGATCGGACGCCTGCGCGAGAAGGACAAGAACCTGTTCGATCGAAGCCTGCGCTACTGGAGCGATCTCGACGTCGGCTTCACGTCTTTCGACTCACGCGAACAGATCGCGCTGCAGATCGAACAGATCGACCAGCCCGAGATACTCGCCTTCTACGACCATCTGCTCGAGATGGCGCAACAGCAACGCCTCGTGCTTTACAGCCGCGGACGTTTCGACGACGTGCCGCCCGGCAAGGCGATCACCGACGTCGGGGCGTTCAGGCAAGCGGCAGGCTTCGTGCCGGCGACGAACGGAGCTCCGTAGCTCGTCGGCACAGGGGAGGCTCGACTTCGATCGGGGTCGAGCGGCGGCGGGTCGGTGTGCCGGACACGCTCGAGCCGTCCCTGGGCGCTCTCCCATGCGCCATCCATGGCGCAAGAGGGTCCGGCACACCGACCCGCCGCCGCTCGCCTCAGTATCCAGCGACCCCGTTTTCGGGCGGTACTTCCTATTCAAGGTGGACACGTTGACGTCAGGTGGAGGTGGAGGCGTG
>JANLUG010000747.1:0-8221 GCA_031363335.1 Gammaproteobacteria bacterium | reverse complement strand
CGCACATTCCTCTCGATGATCACCGCTCAGCGCTCAGCAATGCGGCTCCGTCGGAATGTTGGGTACCGCAACGTTGTAGCGCCTCTAGTATTGCCCCATGGGTAACCGACAGGGCGAATCCGCAAAGACCTACTTCCGAGCCGGCGGTCGCTCGCTAGTTGCCGATGGCCAGTGGTACTTCGCCACGCGCGAGGGCATCGACGTGGGTCCGTACCCGGACCGAGCAACTGCTGAGGCGGGCTCCGCCCGCCTCGCCAAAATGCTTCGCGGCACCAACGATCCTGTTGCCGCGCAGAAGATCATCCGCGAGTTCATGTTTCTCATGGGCAAATCCAGCGTTCGGATGCCCTGAGGCAAGCTCACTCCACCCGTAGATTGGTCGGCGGGTTCGGTATCGTTACACCGCCAGTGCGCGGTCCATATTGCGGAGTCGCTTGGCCCAACTCCAACGCCCCGATGTCCGGCCCCACCCCCACGAAGCCATCGGTGACCCCAGGTAACCGGAGACCGGCATCCACCGCGTTGGATCCGCTTCGAAGGGTGACGTCGGGATTGTTCACGCGCGTGGTGTAGTCCGCTCCGACCGGCACGGCATTTGCGAACGTCTGTCCGCTCAAGATCACACCATGATGTTCATACGGCGACCGTGCCTTTACGTCCGAAAGATTTGTATACGCATCGAAGAACGTGAACGCCCCGTCGGGGGACCACGCGTCGTAGTCGATCGTGCCGAGGAGAACTGCCGAAGTGAAATGCGCCGGCCCTGTCGCACCGATCAGGAGATTGTTGGCGAACTGAAAGTTCGCGACATAAGCCCACTCACCACCGAGGTCGTAGCCGAGCTGCGGCCACGCCCACCCAGCGTAGTTGCCCGGTCCGTTCGTGCGGATCGACGTGTTGTTGAACACGAGGATCCCCGTCGGGAAGTTGTTGAACTTGTAGGGCGAGTGCGCAAGATTCACCATGACATTGCGCATGATGTAGATCGGCCCGCCCCACGACGGTTGAATGCTCACCCCCATGCCGCTGTTGGCAACCCGATTCGAGAAAATGCGGATGTTGCGATGACCGTAGTCGATCTCAAACGCATCGTCGCCGCTCCACAGGATGTCGTTCCCATAGAAGTCGATGGCCCGATTGGGGATCGCCGTGTGTTGGTTCAAGCCAAGCGCATCTCCGAAGCCCGACAGTCGATTGAAACACACCGTGTGGCCCTCGCCGGTGATGACGATGCCTTCCTGATCCCACGTCGCGCTGCTCACATCGGGCCACGAAATGCGCCCCTCGAACGAATTGTCACAGATGTAGAAGCCGCGATGGGAGCCGTCGCGAGCATCGATGCCTTTGTTCACGTTCGTGAATCGCGCGTGTCTGATCGCAATGTCGTCGCCGCCCGAGAGCCGCGCGCCCCAATCGCTGCCGGCGACCGTTACTCGTTCGACATACACGTGGGATCCCGCAATCGTCAGCCCATAACTTGCGCCGGTCGCGGTGATGGTGACCTGCGATGCGTCGGTACCTCGTAGAATGATCGGATCGTCGGCCGTACCGCTCGCGCTGATCGAAAACGGTCCGCTGTAGGTACCCGCTGCGAGTCCGATCACATCACCCGGATGCGCGTTAGCGAGCGCCGACGAAAGCGCGGCGCTCGAAGTAACTGCCACCGGATTCGGGTGCGTCGGATTCTGTTTCGGCGCAGCTCGCGTCGCCGTCGACACCGTTTGGGTGGAGCCGCCGCCATCGGGGTCCGTAACCGTCACACGGACGTCGTAAGCGGTCGCCGGCAACAGATTGAAAATCGACCCGGCGAACATCGGCGTCGGGTCGGGCAATCCGTAGTCGCCAGGCGGTGACTCGTGTCCGAGCGTGTCGGGCCGTACTCTCAGCAGCGGCAGCCCCTCGATCCAGGTAGCGCTGCCCTGGACTCGATACTCCAGTGTCGCTTGCGCGTTGTAGTTATCGTCGCCGGAGACCGGGACGACAACACCAAGACAGCACAACGTAGCCGGATCGAGCGCAATGGCGCTGGTCTGGATCGGATCCGCCGCGTGTGCGGCCACGGCGTGCAGCATTAGCGCCAGCGCGGCAACGCCGAATCGACTCGAGCGCTCCGCGCTCTTCAGCATCAGGCTATACATCGCTATCCCTCCGTCGCGTCGCGTAACTTAGCGCCCCGTCGCCCCCTCCGCCATCAGATCACGATGGTTTGGTATCCTTCGCGACCGACGACACACTTTCCAATGGAGCATACCGATGACGACGCTGCACGAAATGGGGGCGACCACCATCGACGGGGCCAACCAATCCTTTTCGGACTACGACGGCAAGACGTTGCTCGTGGTCAACGTCGCGTCGAAGTGCGGATTCACGCCGCAATACACGGGTCTCGAGTCGATGTATCGCAAGTACAAAGACCAGGGCTTGGTCATACTTGGATTTCCCTGCGATCAGTTCGCGCATCAAGAACCCGGCAACGAACAGGAGATCAAAAGCTTCTGCTCGCTCAAGTACGATGTCAGCTTTCCGATGTTCGCGAAGGTCGACGTCAATGGGACGAATACCGCACCGCTCTACAAATACCTCAAGCACGAAGCCGCAGGCTTTCTGGGAACGGAAGCTGTGAAATGGAATTTCACGAAATTCCTGATCGATAAGCACGGTAAAGTCATCCGGCGATACGCGCCCACCGACACACCCGAGTCGATCGAGAAAGATGTGGCAAAGATCCTTTAACACCGAACAGCGAACACAGTGAACTCCATGAATAAGTCAGCAAAAGCAAACGCGCAAACCGCATACGACCTCACACCGCCGAGCACCGCCGAACGCAAAGCGCTCGAAGCCGGAATCACACAAGATGAAGCAGACGTTCTTCTGCGACACGGAACCGAAGCGCCGTTCTGCGGTGGATTGCTCGACAACAAGGAAGACGGCGCCTACTGCTGCCGCCTGTGCGGACTGCCGCTGTTCCGGGCAAAGACGAAATTCGAAAGCGGCACCGGCTGGCCGAGCTTCTTCGCGCCGATCGCGGAATCGCACGTCGTTGCGGTGCGCGATCACAGCTATGGGATGGTTCGCGTCGAAACGCGCTGTGCGCGCTGCGACAGCCATCAAGGTCATGTATTCCCCGACGGGCCGCCTCCGACGCATCTGCGCTACTGCATCAACTCGATATCGATGCAGTTCGTGAAGGACGGCGCGCCGCTACATGATCCGTTGAAGCGCGGCGACAACGCTCACCCGCGCTGATCGGCCATCGCTCACATGGATTTGGCGGAGTAAACCTGCCCTAGCATCGACGGCGTCACCAGCGTGACGCCGGCCGGCGTGACATGAAAGCGCGCCCGATCGGCTTCGATATCTTCACCGATGATCGTGCCTTCTCGAATGTGGCAGCCCTTGTCGATGACGACGCGGCGAATGCGGCACCCCGGGCCGATCAATACGTCCGGCAGGATCACCGCTTCGTCGATGACGCTGAAGTTCTCGACCTTGACGTTGCAGAACAACAGCGATCGCGACACCGACGCACCCGAGATGACGCACCCGTTCGCGATCAGTGAGTTCACCGCGACACCGCGTCGGCCGGGATCGTCGAATACGAACTTGGCCGGCGGCAACTGTTCCTGATAGGTCCAGATCGGCCAGTCCCGATCGTAGAGGTCGAGCGGCGGAATGACGTGCGCGAGTTCGAGGTTCGCCTCCCAGAAAGCATCGACCGTCCCTACATCACGCCAGTAACTCGCACCACCCGCGTCCTCGAACGGATATGCGTACACGCGGCAGTCGGCAATCAATCGGGGAATCACGTTCTTGCCGAAGTCGTGCGCCGACTCGGGGTCTTGCGCATCCTCGGTCAGTTGCGCAACCAGGAAGTCGCGGTTGAAGACATAGATACCCATTGAGGCGAGCGACATTCTAGGGTCGTTGGGCGTTCGCACAGGATCGGTCGGCTTCTCCTCGAAGGCTTTTACGCGGCCGGTCGAGTCGACACTCATCACGCCGAATTCGCTCGCGCGTTCCCACGGCACCACCACGCAGCCGACCGTCAGATCAGCGCCGTTCTCCATGTGGCGCGCGATCATCGGCCCGTAGTCCATCTTGTAGATGTGATCGCCGGCGAGAACCAGCACGAATTCCGGCGCATGACGCTTCACGATGTCGAGATTCTGAAAGACCGCATCGGCCGTGCCGGCGTACCAGCGATCGCCCAACCACTGCTGCGGCGGCAGCAGCTCGACAAACTCGCCGAACTCACCGCGTAGGAAACCCCAACCGCGTTGGACGTGGCGGATCAGCGAATATGCCTTGTACTGTGTGAGCACCCCGATCCGTCGAATACCCGAGTTGATGCAGTTGGACAGCGTAAAGTCGATGATTCGAAAGTTACCGCCGAACGGCACGGCCGGCTTGGCGCGCCATTCCGTCAGCGCACCGAGTCGTGCACCTTTACCGCCCGCCATGACGAGCGCAAGCGTGCGATGGGTCAGACGACTGACATAACGCTGGGTGGGATCGAGTTTCATGTCTAGCTGCCGGACTGCGTTATTTCAGACGATTCGATCGATGCAATGACAGTATAACCATGCATCGGTAGAATTCCGGTCACATGAGTGGCACCCGATTCCCTCTCGAAGTTCGCCCGCAGATTCCCGCGGAACTCCCACGCCTGCCAGAACTGGCCAACAACCTGATCTATACCTGGGATCGGGATCTGCGCCATCTGTTCCGGCAGTTGAACAACGAGCTGTATGAGGCGTGCAGCGGAAATCTCGGCGTATTTCTACGTCGGCTGGCGCAATCCGATCTCGACGCTGCCGCGCACAATCCGGCGTATCGCGACGGCTATCAGCGTGTGATCGCTTCTTACGACGCTTACCACGCGCGGCAAATGCCGGCGGACCTGTGTGCGCACCTCGACCCGAAACAGGACCTCGTCGCGTACTTCTGCTTCGAATTCGGTTTTCACGAGAGCCTGCCGTTATATAGCGGCGGCCTTGGAATTCTGGCCGGCGATCATTGCAAGGCGTCATCCGATCTGGCCGTACCGCTGGTCGGCGTTGGTTTGCTCTATCACCAGGGATTTTTCGAACAGCACATCGATGCGCGCGGTCGGCAGATCGAGCAGTACACGACGACGCGGCTGGAAGACCTGCCGCTCAAGATTGCGACCGATGCGAACGGTCGGGAAGTAACCGTGTCGGTCCCGGTCGGCTCCGATAATGTTCAGTTGAGAATCTGGCGCGGCCAAGCCGGCCACACAACTCTGTATCTGCTCGACAGCGACCTCCCGGAAAATCGCGACGTGCATCGCTCGATCACGTATCGCCTCTACGGCGGCGACGAGTCGACGCGTGTCATGCAGGAAATCGTGCTCGGCATCGGCGGCGTCCGTGCGTTGAGCGCGCTGGGAATCAAGCCGACCGTTTGGCACCTCAACGAGGGACACGCCGCATTTCAGATCATCGAGCGGTGCCATGCGAAGGAGTCGGAAGGCCTGCCGTACCCGGCCGCGTTGGAGCAAGTAGCCGCCGCCACCGTGTTCACTACGCACACGCCCGTGGCGGCCGGACACGACGTATTTTCATGGGGCGTCATCGAGCAGCACCTCGGGCACTATCTGCGTTCGATCGCGTTCGATGGCGGGCGGTTGCTGCAGCTTGCCAACAACGGCGAATCCGACCGAGTCAACATGACGTCGTTGGCTTTGCGCGGCTCGCGCCATCACAACGGCGTCAGCAGAGTGCACGGACGGGTGGCTTCCGCCAACGAGCGTTACATCTGGCCCGAGATCCCGCCTGACGAGAACCCGATCGAATACGTTACGAACGGTGTGCACCTGCAGACATTTCTGGCACTCGAATGGGTGAACCTGTTCGATATCCGGTTCTCCGACTGGCGCGCAAATCTATCCGTCCCCGAATATTGGTCGCGCATCGACACCATTCCAGACCACCAGTTCTGGAGCATCCGTCAGGAGTTGACCGCCGAACTGTTCGCCGACATCGACAAGCGCCTTCGCAAACAGCACCAGACCAACGGCTTAGCGCTCTCTACTATCGATCGTGCCACGCGACTGCTGCATCTTCCGGCTAAAGACGTGCTCGTGCTCGGATTCGCGCGCCGGTTCGCAACATACAAGCGCGCGACACTGATTTTCTCCGAGCGCGAACGTCTCGCGCGTCTGCTCAACGATCCTGAGCGTCCCGTCGTGCTGATCGTCGCGGGCAAGGCACACCCGCTCGACGAGCCCGGCAAGCGGCTGATCGAACAGGTGTACGAGCTGTCCATGAAGCCGGAGTTCATCGGCAAGGTGTTGCTCGTCGAAAATTACGACCTCGCGCTTGCCCGCAAGCTTGTGGCGGGCGTCGATGTGTGGCTCAACAATCCGGAGTATCCGCTCGAGGCAAGCGGCACCTCAGGAATGAAAGCGGCGATCAACGGCGCGATCAACCTGTCGGTACTCGACGGCTGGTGGGCGGAAGGATTCGACGGCACGAACGGTTGGGGCATCAACCCGCACGACGTCGCCTGGGATAGCGAATACAGGTTCCGTGAGGAAGGCAGAGATCTCATAGACCTGCTCGAGAACCACGTCATCCCGTCTTACTTCGAAGCTGACGAGTCGCGCGATTGGATACGCATGGCGAAGGCATCGATGCGGACGATCATTCCTCGATTCAACGCCGAACGTATGGTGCGCGAATACGTCGAGAAGCTGTATTGCCCTGCTGCGCGCCAGCATCGCGCGCTTGCGACGAATCATGCCGCCGAGCGATTGGCTGAGTGGAAGAGACGCATCGGCGAGCAGTGGTCCGGTGTCCGCCTGGAACGCATCGACACACACAAACCGCAGGCGATCCACGGCGAGACGGTGGTTGTCGAATTGCGCGCGCAACTCGCCGGGCTGCTGCCGAGCGACGTGCGCGTCGAATGCGTCGTGACACAAAACGATGGGCCTTCGACTACGTTCCGCGCGACCGAGATCCCGCCGGATGCAACATCGCAGGCGGCATTCCGGATCGAGTTCGTGCCACCGTATCCGGGGCTGCAGACCTACCAGGTTCGGATGTATCCGTATCACGAGCTGCTGTCGCATCCGTTCGAAATGGGTCGAATGCTCTGGATCTGAGCCTCGACCGTCCTGTTAGATCGATGGACAGCGTGGACGCGACGGAGGAGAACCTGAACCGCCCGAGAGTGCTGTACGCCGCCAGCGAGATGGCGCCGATCATCAAGACCGGGGGACTGGCCGACGTCGCCGGCAGCCTCGCGCTGGCGCTGCAATCGCTCGATTGCGATGTTCGCGTGACGTTGCCGTTCTATGGCGACCTCGCCGATCGCGTGCAGACCGTGCGTTCGATCGCGCGTACACGCCTGCAGAATCGGGACGTCGAAGTGTTCGAAGCGACCGCCCCACAGGGTCAACGACTGTGGTTGGTCGCGTGCCCGGAATTGTTCGGACGCAACGGCAACCCCTACGTCGACGCGAGCGCCAAAGACTGGCCCGACAACGCCGAGCGATTCGCACTGTTCTCCCGCGCAGTCGCCTGGTTGGCAACGCACCCGAACGATACTGATTTCAGAGCCGACGTCGTACACCTCAACGATTGGCAAACCGGTCTCGTCGCGCCGCTGCTTGCGCTCGAGCCGAACGCACCGCCCACGCTGTTCAGCATTCACAACCTCGCGTACCAAGGCATCTACGACCGGGCCACCTTCGACCAGCTGGGACTACCGAGCGATCTCTGGACGATCGACGCATTGGAGTTTCATGGATCGATGGCGTTGATCAAAGGCGGCATCGCGTTCGCCGATCGCATCGCGACCGTCAGCCCGACCTACGCAGCCGAGATTCAAACGCCGGAGTACGGTCACGGTCTCGATGGGCTGATTCGCTACCGTGCTTCAGTACTGCGCGGGATTCTCAACGGAATCGATACAACCGTATGGAACCCGACGGTGGATCCGTTGCTGCGCGCGCGCTACACGGCCACGAACCTCGAACGAAAGCTGATCAACAAGCGCGCTGTCCAGGCGCAGTTGGGGTTAGACCCGGCCGATGTGCCCCTTCTCGGCGTCGTCAGCCGCCTCGCTCATCAGAAGGGCATCGATCTGATTATCGCGCTCATCGATGCGCTCGTATCGCTTCCCGCACAGCTCGCGGTTCTGGGTACCGGCGATCCCGCAATCGAGCAATCGTTACGTGCGGCGAGCGCCC
>JANLUG010000042.1:0-2834 GCA_031363335.1 Gammaproteobacteria bacterium | reverse complement strand
CATAGGATGACCAACAGTATTGCAACGGTTTCGAGCATCGGTGTTCTCCAGGCTCAACGTAGTGAAGACGCTTACACAATGCGCCTAACCGATATCCGCATCTGTTCGGCACCGAACACTGGCGATGCGTGTGCTCCCGTACGGAACGCGGCGCGTCCGTAGCGTAGGTTGATAGCGTTCAACTACGAGGGAATCGAGATGAAAGCTTCAAACATACGGATCGCAGTGATCGCGGCAACCGCCGCATTGGCATTGATGGGTGCCGCATGCGTGCCTTATTCATCGCCAAAGCAGATCGAGGCGAGCAACCCTACGGTGACTTACAAATATCACAGCGACGACGAACTGATTCAGACCAACCAGCTCGCCGCGACATTCTGCGATCGTTATCAGAGCGTCGCGCAGCCGGTGAGCTTCAGCACCGATACTTCGGGTGACCGCGTGGTGGTATTCGAGTGCGCCGCGAGTTCGCTGCCCGGCACGCCGAATTCGCGCTCGAATCTCACGTACACCTATCGGACCGATAAAGAGCTGATGGACGTATCGCGCGACGCGCATGCGTACTGCATGAACAGCGGATCGCCGCAGGTCGTTTCGAACATCGTCTCTAACGGCAACGGCACGAAGACGGTGACGTTCCAATGCCGGGCGACCTGACGGCCGCAGAAGCGCGGCTCCAATGCGAGGGTCAAGACGGCTAAGTGCGGTAACATTCCCGCCTTCGCCCATCGCATAGGAGTCCAGCAATGCAAGACGTCTACATCATCGAAGCCGTACGCAGCCCGATCGGCAAACGCGGCAAAGGCCTGGCCGGATTGATGCCGGCCGACCTGCTCGGCGCAGTTCAGTTGGCCGCGCTGAAGCGCGCCGGCCTCGACGGCAAGCAGATCGGCCAGGTGATCGGCGGCTGCGTTTCGCAGGTTGGCGAACAGTCGTTCAACATCGCGCGCGTCGCGTGGCTATCCGCGGGTCTGCCGCTGGAAGTCGCCTCCACAACCGTCGATTCGCAATGCGGCTCGAGCCAGCAGGCGACGTCGTTCGGCGCAGCAATGGTCGGCGCCGGTCTCGAAGACATCGTGATGAGTTGCGGCGTAGAGATGATGACGCGCGTGCCGCTCGGCTCGAACATGAAAGGCGGTGTGCCGATGGGCGCGAGCTACATGGCGCACTATCAGCCGACAAGTCAGTTCATGGGCGCAGCGATGATCGCCGAGGAATATCAGATCACCCGCGCGGATACCGATGCGTTCGGCCTGCGCAGCCAACAGCGCGCAATCGCTGCATGGGAAGCAGGTTACTTCGACCGCGAAGTGACGCCGATCACCGCGCCGGTGGTCGACAAAGAAGGTAAGCCGACCGGCGCTTCGCAGACGGTGACGCGCGACGAAGGTCTGCGCGCGACGACGATCGAGGCATTGCGCGCGCTCGAGCCGATTCCCGGGCAGAGCATTCACACGGCCGGCAGCAGCTCACAGGTATCCGATGGCGCCTCCGCGGTGATCCTCGCGTCGGAAAAGGCCGTCAAATCGCTGGGCCTGAAGCCGCGCGCGCGAATCGTTGCGACAACGCTCGTCGGCGTGGACCCGGTGACGATGCTGAAAGGACCGATTCCCGCCACTGCAAAAGTGTTGGCGCAAGCGGGTCTCAAGATCGGCGACATCGACACCTTCGAGGTCAACGAAGCGTTCGCATCCGTCGTGCTCGCGTGGCAACGCGTTCACCAACCCGATCCCGATCGCGTCAATCCGAACGGCGGCGCGATCGCGATCGGCCACCCCACCGGCTCTACCGGCGCTCGGCTGATCACCACGGCGTTGCACACGCTCGAGCGCACGAACGGACGCTACGGTCTGATCTCGATGTGCTGTGGCGGCGGCCTCGGCACCGGCACGATCATCGAGCGGCTGTAACGATCATGCCGACCGTACGCGACGAACTCATCGAGCTTCGCGGGCTGCGTTTTTTCTATCGCGACTGGGCGTCGGCGAAACCGAACGCGCAGACGCTCGTGCTGCTGCACGGCTATACCGGTCACGCGCGGTCGTGGGATGTATTCGCGCAAGCCATGTCGTCGCGGTATCGCGTGGTCGCGCTCGATCAGCGCGGGCACGGCCAGACGCAGTGGGCGCCGCCCACTGCGTACGACACCAGCGAAATGGTTGCCGATGTCGATGCGTTCGTGAAAGCACTCGGCCTTACGAACTTCGCACTGCTCGGGCTCTCGATGGGCGGCCTCGTCTCGATCGGCTATGCGGGCAAACGTCCGGCCGGTCTCGCGAAGCTGGTGATCGTGGACATCGCGCCGGAGATCGACGTTGAAGGTCTCAAGCGCATTCAGGCCGGCGTCGTGCGCAGCGATGTCTTCGAATCGATCGACGACGCGTATGCGCGAGCGCGCGCCGACAATCCGATTCCGCCGGACGACCAGTTGCGCCACCGCATCGAGTATTCGCTGATGCGTCGCGACGACGGCCGCTTCACGTATCGCTACGATCGCGCGCTGCGCGATCCGGCCAATCCGCGTAAAGGCATTCCGGCAGAGGAAGGTTGGCGGCTCGTCGCGAACATCAACGTGCCGACGCTGCTGGTGCGCGGTGAAATCAGCGACATTCTGTCGAAGTCGGTTGCGACACGAATGGCAAAGGCGATTCCGAACGGTCGCCTCGTCGAGGTGGCAGGCTCCGGCCATCCGGTGCCGCTCGACAAGCCCGATGCATTTCTCGACGCGGTCGCGACATTCCTCTAGTTGCCGACCCCATCGCGTTTCAACAAGTCAAAAGACGTCGATCCTGCAAGGCTACGCGGACCTCATACGCGCTGGTTGACCCATTCAC
>JANLUG010000041.1:0-6967 GCA_031363335.1 Gammaproteobacteria bacterium | reverse complement strand
CAAGATGATGGGCGCCGGCGCGTCGGGGTGCCAGCGCTTGTGTTTTCGGCTGATCCTTGCTTGTATCGCCGTCTGCCCGACCAATACCCCCGCAGCACCGGATTCGCCGCGCCCAAGGAGTCGCCCATGGCCTACGCACCTGCCGATCGTGCCTTCTACGACGCCGACAGCCACATCATGGAGCTGCCGAATTTCCTGCTCGACTACGCCGACCCCGACGTACGCGACAAGATTCCGCCGGTGAATTACAGCGCGTCGATCGTCACCGATGAAGAGGTCGCCGAGATCGTTGCGCGCGGTGGCCGCCACAGCGACGCGCACGTCGCCGAACTGCTCGCGCTGGGCGACAAGCTGATCGAGAGCTCGAAGGAGATTCAGGCACTCGGTGCATTCGACTCCGCAGAGCGAACCCTTGCGCTCGACATGCTCGGCTTCAAACGTCAGCTCGTGTTCGCGACGCATAGCGTGGCGGTGCCGTTCTCGCCGAGTTCGAAGATGACGCCGGAGGTACGGTACGGTTCGGCACGCGCGCATAACCGCGCGATGGGCGATTTCTGCCGCAAAGACGCGCGCCTGTTCGGCGTCGGCGTGGTGCCGCTCGACGATCCGGCGCTTGCCATCGCCGAACTCGATCACGCGATCAAACAAGGGATGAAGGCCGTGTGGGTGCCGCATCGTCCGTGCGGCGACAAAGCACCGGGACATGTCGAACTCGATCCGTTCTGGGCGCGATTATCGGAAGCACGCGTGCCGTTCGTTCTGCACGTCGGCGGCGCGCCGCTGCAACTGAACAAGGCGTGGTCGAACAACGGTCGTCCGCCGACAAAAGACTGGCTCGGCGGCGGTGAGAACGTGCGCAGCAAAGACATCGCGATCCTGCATGAAGGTCCGGAGACATTCCTCAGCATGATGCTGATCGACGGTGTCTTCGAACGCTTCCCGCAATTGCGCGGCGCCAGCGTCGAACTCGGCGCCGGTTGGGTGCCGTCGTTGCTGACGCGCCTGGATTGGGTTGCCGCGCACTGGAGCAAGGCCGACAAAAATCTCGCGAACTTCAAACGCAAGCCGTCGGAGCAGCTGACGGAACAATGCGCGTTCACGCCGTACGTCTTCGAAGATGTCGGCATGCTGATCGATCAATCGAATCCGGATCTGTATCTATTCTCGAGCGACTATCCGCACATCGAAGGCGGCCGTAATCCGATTGCGCGCTTCGAACGCTCGCTCGGCGAGCGCAGCACCGATATCCGCGACCGGTTCTATTCAGAGAATTTCTTGCGCATCTTTCCGGATGCGCGAGTGCCCGAAGCCAGGGCAGCATGATTTCAACGCACGGAGACTTAAAAAAAATGACACGACTCAAGTTCGGCGCATTCCTCGCGCCCCACCATCCGATCGGCGAAAGTCCGACGCTGCAATTCCGCCGCGACCTCGACCTCGCCGAGCACCTCGACAAACTCGGTTACGACGAATTCTGGTGCGGTGAGCACCACTCCACCGGCTGGGAGATCATCGCGTCGCCGGAGATGTTCCTCGCCGCGGCCGGTGAGCGCACGCACCGCATTAAGCTCGGCACCGGCGTGGTATCGCTGCCATATCACCATCCGTTCAACGTCGCACAGCGCATCGTTCAGCTCGATCACATGACCCGCGGGCGCGTGATATTCGGCTCGGGTCCGGGCGCGTTGCCGTCGGATGCGTACATGCTCGGTATCGATCCGATGGTACAGCGCGACCGGCAGGACGAAGCGATCGGCGTCATCAAAAAACTGCTGAGCGGCGCGCCGCGCTTCAGCCACGAAAGCGACTGGTTCACGCTGCGCGACGCACGTTTGCAACTGCTGCCGCTGCAGGAAGACCTGCCGTTCGCGGTTGCATCGATGGTCAGCCCATCCGGCATGACGCTCGCCGGCAAACACGGCACCGGTGTGCTGTCGATCGGTTCAATGTCCACGGCTGGCCTCGCGGCGCTGCCGTTGCAGTGGAGTTTCGCCGAAGAAGCCGCGGCGATCAGCGGCTGTTCGATCGATCGGCGCAACTGGCGCATCGTGATGACGTGGCACGTTGCCGAAACGCGCGAGCAGGCTCGCAAAGAGGCGCGCGACGGGCTGTTGCGCTGGCACAACGAATATACGGTCGGCACGCTCATGCGCCCCGGCGCCGTAGCGTTCAAAGACGCGGACGACGCCGTGGACCAGACCGCCTTCACCGAAGGATCCGCCGCGGTGATCGGCACGCCTGACGACCTCATCAAGTCGCTGCGCGACATGATGAAGTTGACCGGCGGCTTCGGCACGGTGGTCGGCTTCGCGCACGACTGGGCGAACCGCGAAGCAACGCTGCGCAGTTGGGACCTGATCGCGCGCTACGTGATTCCGGAAGTGAACGGCATGCTCGACAGCTATCGCGAATCGCAACGTCACGTGATCGAGCATCGCGACGTATTCGATCGCGCCACCAACGCGGTGGTGTCGAAGATCATGCAGAACGAACGCGCGGCGCGGGCGATGGCCGAAGAAAGCAACGGTCAGTCTGCAATGCCGGCGCACCACGCTCCAAAGATCTGATCCAGAGCGTTCCGTTCCAGGTTAACAATGCAGTACGACTATCTGATCGTGGGCGCCGGCTCAGCCGGCGCGACGCTCGCCGGACGCTTGTCTGAAGACGCTTCCGTTCAGGTCGCGTTGATCGAAGCGGGCCCCGACCATCGCAGCGCCGAGGCGCCGGACGCGATGCGCAGCGCGAATCCATCGCGAATCATTAACGCACCCGACTACGAGATGTTCCGCTGGGACACGTTGCAGGCGCGGCGCACCCAATCGCAAACACCACGTTTGTACTGGCGCGGTCGCGGTCTGGGCGGCAGTTCCGTCATCAATGGTCAGATCGCCATTCGCGGCGTGCCGGAAGATTACGATCGATGGGCCGCGGCCGGGTGCACCGGTTGGGGATTTGCAGACGTGTTGCCGTATTTTAAGCGCCTCGAGACCGATCTGCGCTACGGTGACGCCGACTATCACGGCAACGACGGGCCGATACCGATCTACCGCGCGCCGATGTCGAACTGGGGTCCGGTCGATCTGACCATGGGCGAAGCCGCTGTCGATCTCGGTTATGCGTGGGCACCCGACCACAATGCGCCGGGCGCGCTCGGCGTATCGCCGTACGCGATCAACAGCCGCGATCACCAACGCGTCAACACCAACGATGCATACATCGAGCCGAGCCGCGGCCGAAATAACCTGGCGATTCTTTGCGACACGCAGGTCGATAAGGTGCTGTTCGACGGCGATCATGCGATCGGTGTGCGCTGCGTGACGAACAACCGCTGGCACGAGATCTATGCGAACGAAGTCATCCTGTCGGCCGGCGCGATTCACAGTCCGCCGATACTGATGCGCTCCGGCATCGGACCGGCCGATCATCTGCGCGATCTCGGCATCGAGGTGCGCGTCGCGGCGCCGGTGGGCGACAGTTTTCAGGACCATCCGATAGCCGCCTTCCCGATCGTGCTGAAGGATGCCGCGATACCGTCACCGGATTTTCGTCATACGAACTGTTGCGTGCGCTATTCGTCGGATCTCGGCGGCGCCGGACCGGGCGACATGATGCTGGTTGCGATGAATCGCCTCGGTGACGGTCTCGGCCGACATACGCGCGCGCCGACGCCGAACTTCGGGCTGATCGGTGTATGGGTGAATGAGTGCTTTTCGCGCGGCACCGTCCGCCTCGCCTCTACGGACCCGTTGGCACAACCGATCATCGAAGAAAATATGCTCTACGACCCGAGCGATCTGCAGCGCATGCGCGACGGTATCAAGCGCTTGATCGATCTCGCGCACCGGCCGGGTTTCGCCGATGTCGCGCAGTTCATCGGCACCGGCGTTTCGAGCGATGGCATCGATACGCTCGACAGCGATGCCGCGATCGACGCCTGGGCGTTGCAGAATGCCGGCGATGCACAGCATGGAACGAGCAGTTGCCGAATGGGCGCGCCCGACGATCCGCTGACGGTCGTAGACTCGCAATGCCGCGTGCTCGGTGTCTCGGGGCTGCGCGTGATCGATGCGTCGATCATGCCGAGCGTGGTGTGCGCCAATACCCACCTCACCACAGTCATGATCGCCGAACACATGGCCGATCAACTCAGGAGCGTTCGAAATGCCTGATTCGATGCAGGACCAGCTGCGCAAAGCCGGCTTGATCAACGACAAGAAGCTGCGCAAGGCACAGCGCCTGAAGCACGCGGCCGAAATGGAGCGCAAGGCGCACGGCGCCGGCGCCGACGACCCCACCGCGGCGGCACAACGCACGCGAGCGGAGAAAGCGGCGCGAGACCGCGCGTTGAACGAAGAGCGGGACCGGCAGGCGAATCTGAAAGCGCTGAACGCACAGATTCGCCAATTGATCGAGCTGAACCGGCGGCCGCGCGACGGCGGCGAAATCCCGTTCAACTTCGCGGATGGCCGCGCCGTTAAGAAACTGTTTGTGACGAAGCGCCATCAGGATCATCTGGTCAGCGGGCTGCTCGCGATCGTGAAGCTCGACGACAAATACGAACTGGTGCCGACGGCAGTGGCACACAAGATCCGGGCGCGCGATCCGAGCACGGTGATCGTCTGCAACGACGCTGCCCCGACGTCGGCACCCGACGCCGACGATCCGTATGCGGACTACAAGATTCCCGACGATCTGGACTGGTAGCCGGGCGAGGTCAGTTCGTCATCCGTCGTGGCGCCGGCTGTTCCAGACCCTGGCTGCGCAGGTAGTCGTCGTAGTTGCCTTTGAAATCGACGATGCCTTCCGGCGTCATCTCGATGATCCGCGTTGCCAGCGACGAGACGAACTCCCGGTCGTGGCTGACGAAGATCAACGTGCCGGGATAGTTCTCCAGCGCGAGGTTCAGCGCTTCGATCGATTCCATGTCGAGGTGGTTGGTCGGTTCGTCCATCAACAGGATGTTCGGCTTACGCAACATCAGCTTGCCGAACAGCATGCGACCTTCTTCGCCGCCTGAGATCACCTTCACCGATTTGTTGCTGTCTTCTTTCGAGAACAACATGCGTCCGAGCGTTGCGCGCAGCGTCTGTTCATCGTCGTTTTTCTGCTTCCACTGGCGCATCCATTCGAACAGCGTCGTGTCGTCGGCGAAATCGTCGGTGCGATCCTGCGCGACGTAGCCGATCTCGACGTTCGCCGACCATTTCACGATGCCGCGATCAGGTTCGAGTTGACCGACGAGACACTTCAGCAATGTCGTCTTGCCGATGCCGTTCGGACCGATGACCGCGATGCGCTCACCGACCTCCACCATCAGATCGAAATCCTCGATCAGCGGGGCGTCGTAACCTTTCGTGAGCCCTTCGAGTTCGAGCGCGAGGCGATACAGCTTCTTGTCCTGATCGAAGCGGATGAACGGGCTGACGCGGCTGCTCGGCTTGACCTCTTCCAGTTCGATCTTCTCGAGCTGACGGGCGCGCGATGTCGCCTGGCGAGCCTTCGACGCATTTGCCGAGAAACGGCTGACAAACGCCTGCAGGTCGGCGATCTGCGCCTTCTTCTTCGCGTTGTTGGACAACATGCGTTCGCGCACCTGCGTCGACGCGGTCATGTACTGATCGTAGTTGCCGGGGTAGACACGCAACTCGCCGTAGTCGAGGTCGGCCATGTGCGTGCAGACGCTGTTCAGGAAGTGGCGATCGTGAGAGATGATCACCATCGTGCAGTTGCGGTCGTTGAGCACGCCTTCGAGCCAGCGGATCGCGTTGATGTCGAGGTTGTTTGTCGGCTCGTCGAGCAGCAGCACATCCGGGTCGCCGAACAGCGCCTGCGCGAGCAATACGCGCAGCTTCCAACCGGGCGCGACGCCGCTCATCAATCCTTCGTGTTGCTCGAGCGGGATACCGACACCGAGCAGTAGTTCGCCGGCGCGCGCTTCGGCGGTGTAGCCGTCGAGTTCGGAGAATTCGATCTCGAGGTCGGCGACCTTCATGCCGTCTTCTTCGCTCATCTCGGGCAGCGCATAGATCCGGTCGCGCTCCTCTTTCACGCGCCACAGCTGCGCGTGACCCATGATCACGGTATCGAGCACGCGGAAATTCTCGAACGCGAACTGGTCCTGACGCAGCTTGCCGAGGCGAACGTTTGCTTCGATCGAGACGTTGCCGGAAGTGGGCGCCATGTCGCCGCCGAGGATCTTCATGAACGTCGATTTGCCGGAGCCGTTGGCGCCGATGAGGCCATAGCGATTGCCTTCACCGAACTTGACGGAAACGTTCTCGAACAACGGCTTGGGGCCGAATTGAATCGTCAAATTTGCAGTGGAAATCACGGCGCGCGTTCCATCGAAAAGTGAGTTGGATTCCGCTCATCCCGGGCCGGGCGGGCCGTGGGACTTCGAGCGGGCGCCCTTGTATCACTTTCGGTACGCCGATGCCAACGAAACCGCATCGGCGCAAGCCCGCTAGACGAGTACCCCGATCAACGCACCGATCAGGCCAATCGCAATGCTCGCGAACAGTGCACGACGCGCGAGCGACACCGTCCCGTCGTGCGCGGTACGCAATTCGAGCAGGATCGGCGCCAGGGTGTTGTACACGCGGACGCGAATCACTTCGCGGCTGCGTCGATCGTCGGCAGAATCACCCGCGCGTTGGGCCAGTTGCTTCGCGACCGACTTCAACAGGCGTTCGGCTTCGGCAATACGGCGCCGTCGGTTCGGACCGATCTCCAACGCCATCAGCGGATTGCGCAATGCCCGGTTCAGATCGAGCAACAGATCTGCGTCGGAATCGATCGATGACACGGTGCCGCTCCTTTCGTTCCGCTACTGCTTGGACGTACTGCGTCCGTGAACCACGCGGGACTTGCGGGCTAGGCTACCATCAGATTCGCGCATGGCACGCCCGCATGCGGCCAAAGATGAACACCGTCACGAAACTCGGTGTGCATGTAGCCCGGTGGAGGT
>JANLUG010000023.1:0-10655 GCA_031363335.1 Gammaproteobacteria bacterium | reverse complement strand
GGATCGATACGGGTCCCGGTTGGTCGACACCGACGCGTATCTGCTGCAGCTGATTCGCTACATCCATCTAAATCCGGTCGTCGCTGAAATTGTTGTCGTTCCCATGGCCTATCCGTGGAGCAGCTATCGCGCATATGCGCTCGGCAACAGCCCGCCCTGGTTGACGACGCGTTTCGTACTCAGGTTGTTCTGTGATGATCTCGAAGGCGCACGGTCGCAAATGAGCACTTTCACCGACGGCGCGGACACAGTTTCTGCCGCGCGAGCAAAGCCACCCGATGAATCACCCGATCCGAAACTGCTGTTCGGCGTTCTAATGAAGTTGGCATGCAGCCGCTTCTCGGTCGACCGTTCGGCGCTAGCCGGGCCATCGCGATCCCACCAGCTCAGCAAGGCGCGCGCTTGGATCGCGAGGGAGGCGGGTCGCTTGGGTATCGCGACCCTGACAGACGCAGCAAAACACCTCAATCGCAGCCCTGCGATACTCAGTCGTTGCATACGACGCTATGCCGCCGAGTTCGAGAAATAAGCCAAGCGGTAGTCCAACAAGTCAAAACTCGGTGCCAGGCACCGTCTTGACCCCAACAAGTCAAAACCCGGTGCCAGGAACTCGTACCCCAGGAACTCGTACCCTTCCGGCGGCCAAATACGCGAGGGGTGCGTGGTCGGACCGGGACGCGTCGAGCCGCTCGCGTACCGCACCGAAATTGCCTGGCCGATTCATCAACACAAACCCGTAAGCTCATGAAATGGCTAAAGATCGGATCTGCTTCCTAGAATCGGTCACAGATCCGCACGACGCACCCTTCCGAGATCGCGCAAACCGTGGCGGCAGACGTCGCGGCTTGACACCGCCTGCAGCGCCTCAACACCATGCACGCCAACCACACCGGCGCGCGCACAGAGGCCACTGCAATGTCAGATGCGATCACTCCGTTCAAAATTGCCATCGATGATGCGCAACTCGTCGACCTGAAGCGGCGCCTCGCGGCCACGCGATGGCCCGACAAGGAAACACCATCGGACTGGTCGCAAGGCATTCCGCTTTCGTACGTAAAGGAACTCTGCAACTACTGGGAGAAGGATTACGACTGGCGCGCACGCGAGAAGCTGCTGAACCGATTCCCGCAATTCCGTACGACCATCGACGGCGTCGGCATCCACTTCATCCATGTGCGTTCGCCGCACGCCGATGCGTTGCCTCTGGTGATGACGCACGGCTGGCCCGGCTCCATCGTCGAGTTTCAAAAGGTCATCGAACCGCTGACCGATCCGACGAAGCACGGCGGCAAAGCCTCCGATGCATTTCACGTCGTTTGCCCTTCGTTGCCCGGTTACGGTTTTTCCGACAAGCCCACGACGACCGGTTGGAACGTCGAGAAGATCGGCCGCGCGTGGAGCGTGCTGATGCCGCGCCTCGGCTACAAGAAATACGTCGCACAAGGCGGCGACTGGGGTGCCATCGTCACAACCGCGATCGGCCTGAACGACACCGCCAACTGCCTCGGCATCCACCTGAACATGCCGATCGTCACGCCTGACCCCGCGACGATGAACGACCTCACGGATCGCGAAAAGTCGGCGCTCGCCGGCATGCAGCACTACGCCGACTGGGATTCCGGTTACTCGAAGCAGCAGAGCACACGGCCGCAAACGCTCGGCTACGGCCTGGCCGATTCACCGAGCGGACAAGCCGCGTGGATCGTCGAGAAATTCTGGTCGTGGATGGACTGCGACGGTCATCCGGAAAACATCGCCACACGCGACGAGCTGCTCGACAACGTGATGCTGTACTGGCTGCCCGACACGGCGGCGTCGTCCGCGCGACTTTACTGGGAGAGCTTCAGCAAGGTCAGCCGTGATCCGGTGAAGATTCCGGTCGGCTGCAGCATCTTCCCGAAAGAGATCTTCCGCTGCTCGCGCCGCTGGGCGGAGAAGCGTTTCGAAAAGCTCGTGCACTGGAACGATCTCGACAAAGGCGGCCACTTCGCCGCATTCGAACAGCCGACGACGTTCATCAACGAAGTGCGCACGTGTTTCCGGAACATGCGTTGATCGATGGTCGTTCGACACCGTGATCGACATCCTCCTGGGCCTGCTGCTGCCGTTCATCACGATCCTGTCGATCGTGATCGCGGTGCGGCACGGGCCGTTCAAAAATCGTTGGTGGCGCGTCGAGACGTGGGCCGGTTTTACGCTGACGGTTGCGTGGATTTGTTTTCTGGTCGGGTTCGTCGGACCGATGATCATTGCGCCGGGTGCCAACCAAGGTCCGCTGCTCGGCGTGCTCTACACCGGGCCCCTCGGTCTGGTCGTTGGGGTGATCTGGGGCGGTTTGCGGACGATGGCTCGACGG
The DNA here is from genome assembly GCA_031363335.1 of Gammaproteobacteria bacterium. Taxonomy (GTDB): domain Bacteria; phylum Pseudomonadota; class Gammaproteobacteria; order Pseudomonadales; family Azotimanducaceae; genus DATJGR01. The sequence continues at coordinate 8,299 of JANLUG010000023.1, read as the reverse complement.
CGCTGATCGACGATCAAGGGCTGCGACTGACGATGGCGGCGGTGCTGATCAGTTCCTCGAGCAACGCCAACGCCACCCGCCCTGATATGGCGAACGGGTCAAGGCGCGGCTTTTCCGAATACTTCAGCACGGTGCTCATATTGATCCTGCCGAGATCCACTCGGCCCATCCGCCAGCCGGCGAACCGGCGCTCGTCGATCTCCGCATAGTCGAGCAACGTCACGTCGCGATGCCGCGGATCGCGCAGCAGGTTGTTGTAGAGCCGATTGATCTCTTCACGTCCGCCCTCGAGCACCTGCATGAAGACGTCGCCGCTTTCGTACACACACAACACGCCGGTGATGCCGTGGTCCGGATTGTGCGCCTGCGACCGGTTTAGGATTTCATCGATCAGATCGCCGCCGATGTCGGCAACTGCTCGGCTCGCATAGAGAAGGCGCACCAGCATTTGTTTGGCTCCTTATGATCGGCCGTCGTTCATGAGCGAAAGGAATTCGCGGCGCAAACTCGAATTCTTGAGGAAGCTGCCGCGCATCACGCTGTTTACCATTTTCGAGTCCATATCCTTTACGCCGCGCCACTGCATGCAGTAGTGATCGGCCCGCATGACGATCGCCAGGCCGTCGGGCTGCATCTTCTCCTGCAGCAGGTCGGCGAGTTGGATCACCGCTTCTTCCTGGATCTGCGGCCGCGCCATGACCCATTCGACGAGCCGCGCGTATTTCGAAAGTCCGATCAGCGCCGAGTTTTCGTTCGGCATGACACCTACCCAGATCCTGCCGATGATCGGACAGAGGTGGTGCGAGCAGGCGCTGCGCACCGTCACCGGGCCGATGATCATCAGTTCGTTCAAGCGTGCGATGTTCGGAAATTCGGTGACCGGCGGCATCGCCGCGTAGCGTCCGCGAAACACCTCTGCGACGAACATCTTCGCAACTCTCCGGGCCGTATCCTGTGTGTTGTGATCGCTTTGCGTATCGATGACGAGCGCCTCCAGCACGCCTTTCAGCTTCGCCGCCACTTCGGCCTGCATCGCCTCGAGTTCGCCGGGTTCGACGAATTCGGCGATGTTGTCGTTAGCATGGAAACGCTTCCCGGCCGCCTGCAAGCGCGCGCGGATCCGGTTCGCAACCGGCAAATCGACATCATCGCCGTCCTTGGTCGGATTGCTCGCCACACGCGCCTCGCTCATACAATCGGTTTTCGATGCTAGTCGAGTCCATCGAGAAACGCCTCCGCTTCCGCCACGAGGCTCGCTTTGCGTTCGCTCGACCACGCCGACAACGATCGATACGGCATCGCCATGCGGGGATTGCCGCGCAGCGCATCTTCGTTGCGGATCAGGAACGCCCAGTAGAGATAGTTCATCGGACAGGCGTTCGGCCCTGATTTTTTTCGAACGTCGTACGCACAGGCGCTGCAGAAGTCCGACATACGATCAATGTAAGCGCCCGACGCCGCATAGGGCTTCGACGCAAGCAGCCCACCGTCGGCAAACATCGCCATGCCAAGCGTATTCGGCAGCTCGACCCACTCGACGGCATCGACATACACCGCCAGATACCATTCATGCATTTCCTGCGGCCGCACGCCGGCCAGGAGCGCGAAGTTGCCCGTTACCATCAGCCGCTGAATGTGGTGCGAATACGCATGGCGGCGCGTGTCTTCGAACGCGCGCGCAAGGCAGTTCAGCTTCGTCTCTCCGCTCCAATACAGTTTCGGTAGTGCGCGATCGGCATGCAGCGCATTCGATTTCGCATACTGCGGCATACGCAGCCAATAGATGCCGCGGACGAATTCGCGCCATCCGAGGATCTGGCGAATAAAACCTTCGACCGCGTTGAGCGGCGCTCGACCTTCGCGGTACTCCGCTTCGGCGCGAACGCAGACTTCCCGCGCCGTCAGCAATCCCGCGTTGAGGTACGGCGACAGCAAGGAGTGATACACGAACGGCTCTCCGCTCCTCATGGCGTCCTGAAAATCTCCGAAGCACGGCAGTGCATCGGCCAAGAAGTCCTGCAGCGCAGCGAGCGCGTCGCCGCGTGTCACCGCCCAGCCGAACGGTTCCAGCTCGCCGAAATGATCGTCGAAGCGCCGGCCCACCAGGTCGAGAACCTCGCGCGTGATCGTATCCGACGCAAATCGCCGCCGCTTCGGTAGCGACACTGCGCGAGGCAGCGGCTTGCGATTATCCATGTCGAAACTGAATCGCCCGCCTACTGGTAAGCCGCCCTCCATCATCAAACCGCTGTCGCGTCGCATCTCGCGGTAGAAGTACTCCATCCGATACGACGTGCGGCCTTCGGCCCAGCGCGCAAAGCGTTCCTTCGTCGCAAAGAATCGAGTATCGGCGCGGATCTCCACCGGCACGCCGACCTTCGCTTCCCATTCGCGCATCGCTGCGAGCACGCGGTATTCGCCCGGTTCGGTGGCGATGACCTTGCTGGCCCGGTGACGCGCTACGGCGCGTTCGACCTCCCCCGTGAAGGACCCTGTGTTGGCCGGATCATCGAGCTCGACGTAATCCACCTCGAGATTCTCGGCGCGCAGCGATTGTGCGAAGTGCCGCATAGCAGACAGGACGAACGCGATTTTCTGCCGGTGGTGGGCCACATACGTGGTCTCTTCCGCCACCTCCAACATGATCACGATGTCGCGCGCAGGGTCACAGTCGGCAAGCGCCGAAAGTGACCCAGTCAACTGGTCGCCAAGTACGATGCGCAGAGTGGTCACGGCTCCATCTCCCTCAGCGAGTCGGCCTCGCAGCGCTCCGAACAGGTGAGCACCTCATCCCACACCTTGCGCCACTTCTTCCGCCACGCAAACGGCCGCCCACAGACTCGACAGGTCTTCAACGGGAGCTCCGGCCTGCGACAACGATTCGTCGAAGGGGCGACGGTGCTCACCACGGCACCTGCTCGCCGCGATGATCGAGAAAGCCGCCGGAGTCGCCGGCGTCGAGGCTGTCGATTACAGCGAGCAGTCGCTCGGCTGCGACATCCGGCGTTTGAACCTCGAGTCCGGCTTTGCCGAACGGCGCCGATAAACAGGTGTCCACGGTGCCCGGGTGCAGCGCCACGCAGATTGCTTCCGGCCGGCGGCGCCTGAGTTCCACGGCGGCGGTGCGGACCAGTTGATTCAACGCCGCTTTGGACGCGCGATAGCTGTACCAGCCGCCAAGGCGATTGTCGGCAATGCTGCCGACTCTAGCCGACAACGTTGCGAACACTGCCTTACCGTCACGCGGCAGCAGCGGCAGGAAGTGTTTCATCAGCAACGCCGGCCCGATCGCGTTGACGGCAAACACCTCTGCCATCCGCGCCGGATCGAGTTCACGCCAGCTCTTCTCCGGCTGAACAAGTTCGCCGTGCAACACGCCGGTCGCCACTACGATCAGACGCGGCGCGCCCATTTCGGCCACTTGCGCTGCGCACATCGCAATGGTTGCTTCGCTATGCAATCCGAGGGCCGGGTTGCCGTCGCGACTCAACCCGATCGTCTGCACGAAGTCGGCGCTCCGCTCGAGCGCGCGGACAAATGCGCCGCCGATACCGCCGGACGCGCCGACGACGACCGCGAGATCGCCCCGCGGAAACGAGTTCACGGCTTGGGTCCCCACGCGGCCCACCAGCCCTTGGCGTCGACCAACTTGCCGCCGACCGCCGGGCACAGCCCCCACTGGTCGCTGCCCTTACCCTGGAACTGCAGGCAGTTCGCGCAGTTCCTTCCGGTCGCAACGCTGGGGAATTTTTTTGCGTCGACCTGGCTCGCGACGTGCTTGTAACCGAGCGCGACGGCGATCGGATCTGTTTCCTCCAGGCGCGCGGGCGCGGCCGACGCGTGGCGCCCTGTCGCGAGCGCTAATGCGACGGCAGGCACCGAGCCCAGAACGAATGTGCGGCGAGTGGTCATGGCGGGTCTCCTTGTAGGCATGGTTTCGGAAGAGTTAGTGGCGGTATTGCGTTGAACTGTCTATGACTCGTAATTTACGGTACACATCCGGAAGATTCCACGAGTTTGACCCGATAATTTCAAACTAAACGGTTCATTTTCGGTTCATTGGTGTATCCTAACTCACCCGAAAACCCGGAAACCGAAATGACGCCAGAGACTTCCTCACCTGCTCCGGAAGCGGCCACCTACCGCAGCGGCGTCGCCGCCCGCCTGGCCGGGATCCCGGTCGAGACGCTGCGCGTTTGGGAACGCCGCTATGGCGTCATCGGCCCGCGCTTGAGTCCCCGTGGCCAGCGCCTTTACTCACCGGAGGAGGTCCGGCGGCTCACGCTGATCAAGCAGATGGTGGACACGGGGCACCCGATCGGCGCGATCGCCGCATTACCGACTGACGCGCTGCTGGCGATGCGAGCCGTAGCACGCGCGCTCGCCGTGCCGGCCGCAGCGTCCCAGGACAACCCGCTGCCGCACGCACGAATCGCGTTGATAGGACCATTGGTATCCGCGCGACGCTTCCAAGAGGCGCTCTCGTCGAGCACGTGGGAGGTCGTCGGACGCTGCGTAAACGTGGTGGAAGCCGCCGCGACTCTGCGCGACGTCAAGGCAGATATCGTCGTGCTCGAACTGCCGACCCTGAACGATGCATCCATCGAGATCGTTGCCACCGTCAGGGAAAGCTGTCGCGCCAGTCAGGCGATCGTGCTGTACCGATTTGCCCCCGGTGCAGTGATCCGGCGAATGCGTGCAGCGGGCAACGAAGTCGCGCGCGCGCCGTCGGACGCAAACGAAATCGAGTCGATGTGCCGCGCCCTGCTGCAACTTCCGCGTTCGCATGCGATGGCCACGGAGGCTGCGGCTGTCGTCGCTGACACGCCACCTCCTCCCCGCTTCGATGAACGCGCGTTGTCCGAGCTGGCCGCGGCATCGAGCACCGTATACTGCGAATGCCCTCGCCACCTCGTGGAACTGGTGCTGAGCCTCGGCAGCTTCGAACGCTACAGCGCGGAGTGCGCCAACCGTACCCCGAGCGATGCAGCGCTGCATCGAGACCTGCAGCACACCGCCGGGCACGCGCGCGCCCTGCTCGAAGCTGCGCTGATGAGAGTTGCGGTCGCAGAGGGCCTACCCGTCACCGCTCAGCGCGCCCAAGCAGATCCGTTGGGGAACGTATAAGAGGCAATGCTCTCCTCGTGCATCTGCAGGTTCAGTCCCGCGGCGCGCGGTGCGACGTAGCGGCCCCTTTCGATCTGGATCGGATCGACGAAGTGTACGTGCAGATGTGCGGCGTGTTCGGTCATGCGCTCTTCCCAGCTGGCCGAGAAGCACAGGTAATCGATCATCGAGATGTGCTGCGCGATCTCGCACAGACCGACGCCGCCGGCGTGCGGACACACCGGCCGGTCGTACTTCGTGGCCAGCAGCAGTACCGCCATCGCCTCGCTGAGGCCGGCCAGCCGACAAGCGTCCGCCTGCACCACATCGATCGCTTTAGCCATCAGGAACTGTTTGAACATCAAACGGTTATGGCAATGCTCTCCGGTGGCAATGCGAATGCCGCCGACCGCTTCGATGATCTTGCGGTGGCCGAGAATGTCGTCGGGATGCACCGGTTCTTCGACCCACCACAGATCGAACTGCGCAAGCGCGCGGATCCACTCGATCGCCTGATCCACTTCCCATACCTGGTTCGCATCCACCATCAGGCGCCCGTCCGGGCCGAGCGCGTCGCGAATCAACGCACAGCGCCGCAGATCGTCATCCAGCGAGCGCCCCACTTTGATCTTGATCGCGGTCCAACCGGCCGCGCGCGCTTCGGCGGTGAGCCGCAGAATCTTGTCGTCGGGATAGCCGAGCCAGCCGGCCGACGTGGTGTAGGCCGGATAGCCTTCGCGTTCGAGTTGCGCTCGACGCGCCGCCTTACCCCTCGCCTGATCCTTCAACAGGTCGAGCGCTTCGCTATGCGTGATCGCGTCCGTGATGTGGCGCAGGTCCAGGGTCGACAGCAGCACTTCCGGTTCCAGATCGGCGACGAGTTGCCACACCGGTTTACCGGCGTGCTTGCCCCACAGGTCCCACACCGCGTTGATGATCGCCGCGGCTGCAAGGTGCACCACGCCCTTCTCCGGGCCGACCCAGCGCAACTGGCTGTCGCCCAACAATCGGCGCGACAAGCCGGCCATGTTGGCGGTCAGTTCCTCGAGCGTCGCGCCGATCACGAGCGGCGCCAACGCATTGATCGCCGCCACGCACAGTTCGTTGCCACGACCGATCGTGAACGTCATGCCGTGTCCGTCGAGACCGGCCACGCTCGTATGCATCACCGCGTACGCAGCCGAATAATCCGGATCGGGGTTCATCGCGTCGGAACCGTCCAACATGCGCGATGTCGGATAGCGCACGTCGATCGCTTCGATGGCGGTGATTCTGATCATCTGCACTCCTGGCCGATTCGGGTTATTCGCGGCATTGCTTTATGCTAACCGCATTCCGAAGGGGATCACACGATGGCCAATAGACTGGACGGAAAGCGCGCGCTGGTAACAGCGGCGGGACAAGGCATCGGCCGCGCGACTGCACTCGCCTTCGCAGCAGAAGGCGCGCGCGTCGTTGCCACCGACATCAACGCCGCCACGCTTGCTGAACTCGCCGCTGCGAATACGTCGATCGACACGCGGCTGCTCGACGTCACCGACGACGCGTCGATCGATTCGCTCACGCGCGGCGTCGGCGCCGTCGACGTGTTGTTCAACTGCGCCGGCTTCGTCCATCACGGCACCATCCTGGACTGTCCACCCGAAGCCTGGAATTTCTCGATCGACCTGAACCTGACATCGATGTACCGGATGATCCGCGCGGTGTTGCCGCGCATGCTCGACGCGGGTCGCGGCAGCATCGTCAACATGTCGTCCGTCGCATCGAGCGTGCGCGGCGCGCCGAATCGATTCGTTTACGGCGTGACGAAGGCCGGCGTCATCGGTCTGACGAAATCGGTCGCGGCCGATTACGTCGCGCGCGGCATCCGCTGCAACGCGATCTGCCCCGGCACAGTGGCCACACCGTCGCTCGAAGACCGCATCAACGCATTCGATGATCCGGCAGCGGCGCGCGTCGACTTCATCCGCCGCCAACCGATGGGGCGACTCGGCACCGCGCAGGAGATCGCTGCGCTCGCGGTATTCCTCGCATCCGACGAATCGTCTTACACCACCGGCGCGATTCACGTCGTCGACGGCGGCTGGAGCATGTAGCGCAAATGAAGCTGCAGTCCGCGCTCCTTCCGATCTTCCTCGCGTTCGCGACACTTTCTTTGTCTGCCGCGGAATCCGACCCGCTTGCACCGCTCGGCATCCCGCCGCCGCCGACCGCGACACCCGATCCGGTAAAGGAAACGCTGTACGGCACGATCGTCGTCGATCCGTATCGCTACTTCGAACAGATGGGCGCCGCGACGGTTGCATGGATGACGGCGCAGGGCGACTACACGCGCCGGGTATTCGATTCGATCGCACCGCGCGCGGCGTTGCTGCAACGCATTTCGGATTTCTCGGGTCGCTTCGGTTTTGTGCAGAGCTACAGCGTTCACGGCGGGCATGCCTTCTACGAAGAGCGCGCACCGGGTGCAGACGAATTCAACCTCATGGTGCGCGATGCAAACGGCACGCGCGTGGTGGTGGACCTGGCGGCTCTGCGCGCGAAGAACGCAGGCAAGCCCTATGCGATCGACTACTTTCTGCCGGCGCCGGACGGATCGAAGGTTGCAGTAGGGATTTCCGAAGGCGGCTCCGAAGCCGCGTCGCTGTTCGTCTATAACGCCGCGAGCGGCACATCGATTGCCGGCCCGGTCGATCGTGCGGAATACGGTGCCACCGCCTGGAGCGACGACGCGAAGACGCTGTACTTCATCCGTCTCAAACAACTCGAAAGCGGCGCGGCGCAAACCGAGAAGTATCTCGATTCCACCATCGACGCGTGGAACATGCAGGCGCCGCCGGTGCCGATTCTCGGCCGCACCGTCGGCCACGGTCCCTCGCTGGATCCGGTCGAAAATCCGTCGCTCACCATCGTTGCGGGCGCGACACATGCGCTGTTGCTGGCTATCAATGGTGTACAGAACGAGATGACCGGATGGCTCACGCCGGCGGCGCGCGTCGAAGACCCCACCGCGGTGTGGCAACCGTTGTTCAACCGCGACGATGGCGTCACATCGGTAGAACTGCGCGGCAACGAGGTATTTCTGTTGTCGCACGCAGACGCACCCACTTTCAAGGTCTTGCGCGTACAAGCCGGCGCACCGCTTGCCTCTGCGACGACATTGGTTGCCCCTCAGTCGAACCGTCTGATCGAA